>JAOUOM010000494.1 GCA_029880385.1 Cyclobacteriaceae bacterium
ACGATACCGATATCGTTGAAGCCGCGGAAACCGCTAAAGCCTACTGCCACCGTGGTTTCATCATCCAGTTGAAGAGGCTGCCCCCCTACCCAGCCGATCAGGTCAGGCAGCTCAATGGGCGAATCCTCCGGATCCATGTCACCGCCAAAGACGATCTTCTCGTATTCCCCCGTCGCGTGACCGGTGATCCAGACCTGGCTGGCCTTTTGCCAGGCAATCCGAAAAAACTGGCGTTGCCTGATCTTGTCCGAACCGAACAATTTGCCATATACCTTGCCTTCGTCCGTGATGAGGCAAACGGCCACATGGCCTTCCGAAATACGCCAGTCGGCAGGACTGTCTTTATACGGTTTGATTTCCTCTTCCAGTACATCAAAGAGGGCAGTAATGGTTTTTTCAAGCGTCAGGGTATCCATTCAAATTGATCGTTAGTGTGACATGAGGTGCCAAAAATAGGGCATAGAATTGAACTGAAAGCCCCAAAAATTGCGCGTCCGTTCAAAACGGGGGCTCAACCCGGCAAAAAGCGAATAGCCACCTATTTCCCTCCTGATTTTCAATTTCGTACCGTTTCCCTTTTCTTTGCAAGTTGAAATGGACAACACAAAGCAAAAAGTAGAAGTATTGGCCCCTGTCGGGTCGTTTGAATCGCTCCGGGCTGCCATCGCCGGCGGGGCACACGCTGTATATTTTGGCGTGGAGCAGCTCAATATGCGGGCACGCTCTTCCATCAATTTTACCCTCGAAGACCTCCGCGAAATCGCACAAATCGCCCGGGAAAATAACGTCCGCACCTACATCACCATCAATACCATCCTCTACGATCACGACATCCGCCTGATGCACAAAATCGTGGACACAGCCAAAGAAAGCGGCATTGATGCCATCATTGCCATGGATCATGCAGCCATCATGTACGCCAATAAGGCCGGCATGCCCGTGCATATTTCCACCCAGGTAAACGTCACCAACCTCGAGACCGTCCGCTTCTATGCCGCATTCGCCGACGTAATGGTTCTCTCCCGCGAACTTACCCTCCAGCAGGTAGAGGCCATTTGCAAAGGCGTGGTAAAAGAACAGATCAAAGGGCCGTCCGGCAACCTGGTCAAGATCGAAACCTTCGTCCACGGGGCATTGTGCATGGCCGTATCGGGAAAATGCTACCTCAGCCTCCACACCATGAACAGTTCCGCCAACCGGGGGGCCTGTAAGCAAAACTGCCGCCGTACCTACACGGTAAAAGACGAGGAAGGCAATGAACTCCTGATCGATAACGAATACATCATGAGCCCCAAAGACCTCAATACCATCGACTTTCTCGACAAAATACTCGATGCAGGCGTCTCCGTGCTCAAGATCGAAGGCCGCAGCAAAGGCCCCGACTATGTACACGACACGACTTCATGCTACCGCGAGGCACTCGAACTCTGGTACCAGGGCATCATACCCGACCAGGCCAAGAAAGACGAATGGACCCAACGGCTGGCGGGCGTGTACAACCGCGGTTTCTGGGGTGGCTACTTCCTGGGCAAAAAACTTGGGGAATGGACCGACGCTGACGGCTCAAAAGCCTCCAAACTCAACCAGTATGTAGGAAAAGGCAATAAATACTTTGCCAAAGTAGGGGTAGCCGAATTCGAAATGAAAAAAGACACCCTGGCCGTAGGCGACGAGATCATGATCACCGGGCCGTCCATCGGCATGCACCGGATGACCGTCCCCAACCTACGCCTCGAAAACGGTCAGGAAGTACAACAAGTGAAAAAAGGTGACGTGTTTTCCATGCCCGTCGATACCAAAATCCGCCCCTCCGACAAACTCTTCAAAGTCGTCGACCGGGAATGATCAAAATCGTCCACCTGCGTCATAAATGCATCGGATGCAATGCATGTGTGGAATCGTCACCCGACCATTGGGTGATGTCCAAAACCGACGGTAAAAGCTACCTGAAAAAAAGCACACAAAAAGGTAAATACTACATCCTCGAACTACCCGAATGGGAACGTGACGCTCAACAGGAAGCCGCACGAAACTGCCCGGTAAAAATCATTACCGTTCGCAAAAACTAACCCGCTTCGTCCGCATGGGATCCCTTTGGAGCGACACCTGCCGTCCGCTTGGATCCTGTACGCCCGTGCTCCCCACAGGCCTGCGTACTGCCCACGCCCGGGGCTAGGAAGCAGCCCTTGCGCCCTTTAGCTGGAGGGCCTAAACACATGCCCGCATTTCCCAAAAAAAACACTGGCATTTTGGGGTTTTCTTTTGAAATTGTCCTGCCAAACGACAAGAAAAAAACACATTGGGAAATCCACCTATGCAAACCGATACATTTCGCGCACTTCGTGTCACGGAGACCGAACCGGGAATATTTTCCCGTTCCATCACCCGACGAAACCTGAACGATCTCCCTACCGGCGACCTGCTGATCAGTGTGCAGTATGCCGCCCTCAACTACAAAGACGCCCTCTCTGCCACAGGCCACCGGGGCGTTACAAAAAACTACCCCCACACACCCGGTATAGACGGGGCCGGTACCATCGTCACCTCCACCGATCCCCGGTTTTCACCAGGCGACAAGGTACTGGTAACCAGCTATGATCTGGGCATGAATACGGACGGGGCGTTTGCCCAATACATACGAGTGCCTGCCTCCTGGGCAATCCCCCTGCCCGACGGACTCAGTCTGCAGGAATCCATGATCATCGGTACAGCCGGGCTCACGGCCGCCATCGGCCTCCACAAAATGGAAAAAATGGGACAAACCCCCGACCT
>JAOUOM010000495.1 GCA_029880385.1 Cyclobacteriaceae bacterium
TTGCACTCTTTATGTTGATTACGCTGGTCATTGTAAAGGGGGGGATTGCCCAGGGGATCGAAAAGGCTTCCAAACTTTTGATGCCCATCTTGTTTATCCTGATTCTGCTGGTCATTATCCGGAGTGTAACCCTGCCGGGAGCCATGGAGGGTATTGTTTACTATTTAAAACCGGATTTTTCAAAAATCAACGGAGGGGTAGTATTGGCTGCCATTGGGCAGGCGTTCTTTTCGATGAGCATCGGATGGGGTATCATGATCACGTACGGATCGTACCTGTCGCGCAACGAAAACATAATCAGTAGTGGTTTTTGGGTTGGCCTTACCGATTCGGCCGTTGCTTTACTGGCCGGGTTGATGATATTTCCTGCAGTTTTTGCTTTTGGCAAGGCACCTGCGGCCGGGCCTACACTTGTGTTTCAGATACTTCCCGATATATTCAATTCCATGCCGGCCGGTGGCAACATCATCGGAGCTATCTTCTTTTTGCTGCTTTGTATTGCCGCACTTACCTCTGCCATTTCGATCGTGGAGGTTCCGGTGTCTTACCTGATTGATGAAAAAGGTTATTCCCGCAATAAATCGACCTGGATCATGACGATCCTGATATTTATCGTGGGTATTCCATCGGCATTGTCTTCTGGCGGAAATGAGTTTTTCACCAAAATATCGGTCAATCTATTCGGCACGGTATATACCGGTTTCCTTGATATTATGGATTTTATTTTCGGTACGTTTATTATTGTTTTGGCTTCCTTAATGGTTGCCGTGTACACGATATGGGTGTATGGAAAGTCCAAAATGGTGGAAGAACTGGAGCAGGGAAGCAGTTGGTTTGGCAGGCCGCTTAGGGGCCGTATGACGCCAGCAGCTCTGTGGGTGTTTTTCATCAAATACATTTGCCCGGCATTGATCATCATCGTGCTTCTCAACATGGTTGGGGTATTTGGCGATACCTTTGCCTGAGGTTGAAAACAAGTAAATAAAAACGTTAGCTAATGGATAAAATTGATCCGCTCAATCAGGTTGCGGCCTTTCACCATACATTTAAGCATCCGGTACTTACAGTTCCACAGATTCCCTCCGATGAGCGTTGTAGCCTCCGGGTTTCACTCATTGCCGAGGAGCTAAAGGAATTGGAGCAGGCGATCCGCGACAGGGACCTGGTCGAAATTGCAGATGCCTTGTGCGATATTCAGTATGTGTTGTCCGGTGCTGTACTGGAATTTGGGATGGGCGAAAAATTCAGGGAATTGTTTGATGAAGTCCAGCGGTCTAATATGAGCAAGGCCTGCGAAACGGAAGCGGAAGCCCTGGCGACGGTGGCATATTATACCCAAGAGCGAAATACGCCCTGTTATTTCCGTAAGGAAGATGGAAAATACCTCGTCTATCGTGAGGGGGACAATAAAACCCTGAAATCCATCAATTATTCACCTGCTGACCTGAAAACGATTTTGGAGCGGTGAAAATAGCCCTGTATTTCAGAGTGGAGGCCCCTGCGGATATGGGATGATCGACTCGATCAGGAGTGCCACACCGCTTTTGGTAAGCAGCGTCAGCGTAATGATGATGCTGCTGATCACCAGGGCAATTCCGACATTGTTTTCTTTTATTTCCTTGAATTCATCAATGGGCGTGAGCCTGGAATACATAAAGGCACTGATCAGCCCGATCAGAATGGCAGCAAAATAGGCGATCGAAATAAACAGCCCGCCCTGAGCCAGGTACTTCAATGCCAGCAGGTAGCTGTCGTCCTGACGATCGAGCAACCGAAAGGATGAAACCAGTGGCTGGATGACGCTACTGACCATGTACCCGGCCGAAAACATGATGCTGGCTGTATAGATGCTGTACGCCAGGTTGCTTTGCTGGATGTCATAATATTTTTTACCAACAAACTGAAGGATTTTGAAGGTAAGGGCGAGGATGAAAATCCCGATCGTCACAGCCGTGACAATTTCAATTAGCCCTAAAAGTGCGAGGTTATAATTCATGTACTAATGCGATTTCCCAATAATCTACGTTTGATGTTCCCGGCGGCAACATACCCAGTCCCCAGCCGGTAGCGGTTGTTTCCCAAAAATAATATTTATCGGCCCCATGCATGATATATTGTCCCTGCGATGGCAGGTTCAGTGCCAGCATGGCATGTCCGTATTCGTAACTGATCACGATCATGGGCTTCAGCCCGATTTTTTGCAGGAGCACATACAGAAGGACCGCCCGCGTGTCGCAATCTCCCTGCAAGGTATGTAAGAATTCGTAGGGTGAGAGGATCCCGAACTGAATGTTGTCCAGGCAGGGCTTGCCCCCTGTTTCGTCCGGATCGCAGGTTTCGGTTTGTATATAGCTATAGGGTATGTCCTGTACAAAAGCGACCATCAGTCCGGCCAGTTGCTGCGGGCTGAGCAATTCCTTGTCGCCGATGGCCAGCATGGAGTCGAGGAGGAAGTCGACCAGTGGTTCATTTTGGAGTGCCAACTGTTTGTAGAGGTTGCCCCAGTACCGGTGGTATTCCCTGCCTTTGGGCCTGATGCTGTTCCTTTCCATATCTGTATACTGATACAGGGAGTCGGCGGTATGAAATGATGTACAATGAACCGTGGGCTGACTGGTCATTTGCCAGGAACGAAAATGGGTGTGATCGCGAGTGGCAGGATCTATGAGGGAATACTCATGGCAAGTGTCTGCTTTTTCGGAAGTGGTTCGAAATAAATGGATGAGAAAAGTCAGTGCCCAATAGAGTAGCAAACCATAAACCAGACGT
>JAOUOM010000496.1 GCA_029880385.1 Cyclobacteriaceae bacterium
ACCATCTGCCGGCCATCGTTTCATGTCAGTTGAAAGCATCCATATCGCCGGCCATGTACCTCTTCCGCTGGGCAGTTTGGCACGGACTTCAACCCGTCCAAAACTCCAGTCACCCTTTCCTTTGGTTATCAGCTTACCGCTGGTATAGCCCCTGGATCCGGCAGAATCCTGTCGTGCTTCAATCACCAGCACACCATTTTCAATACGGACATTCTCGCGCGTATCTGTGTAATATTGGAGTTCATTGTTGCCCCATCCGCAAATGTCCGGACAGCCATCACCGGTCTGGTATGACCATTTTTGCAGGTCAAGGCTTGTGCCCTCAAACTCATCAGACCAAACGGGTGTTTCATCGTTGTGCCCTGATGTACATCCGGTCAATAAACTGGTGACAATGATTGTTGCAAAAAAATAATTCCTGTTCATATTCGTAGTTTTCATGGTTAGTTGATCTATTGAAATACCCGAATGTAATCCACAATCATCCGTTGTGGAAATTGTGTTTCACGATCGGGTGGACCCGGCCAGTTACCTCCTACGGCCACATTGAAAATAAAGAAAAATTCCTGATGAAACTCGTCCAGACCAGACGGGGTAATGTCCATAATGTGGTATTGGACATCATCAACGTACCAGCGAATAAACGTCTGGTCCCAAATAATCGAAAACACATGGTACGCATCGGCAAACGTCTGGCTCTCCAACTGATATTCGCCCCCATAACTGGCATACGCTCCGCCATTTGACCAGTGGGCCGTACCGTGCACAGTACGTTCACGTCCATTGCCCCCGATCATTTCCATAATATCAATTTCACCGCACCCGGGCCAGCCTACTGTGGGGAAATTGGCTCCCAACATCCACAGTGCCGGCCAAATTCCCTGCCCTTTTGGCAAAACAGCCCGAATATCCACCCGGCCATACGTCATGTGCTGCTTGTTGATCGAAGCCAACCGGGAAGAAGTATAGCTACTTCCCTCATGGTATTCCTTTCGCGCCTCAATTACCAAATTACCATTGCGAATGGAGGCATTCTCACGGGTATAGTATTGAAGTTCATTGTTTCCCCACCCATTATTCCCAACTTCAAATGTCCAATGATCCGAATTGATGGCTTCACGATCAAATTCATCCTGCCAGACAAGGCTCATCCCTTCATAAAGTAACGGGGTTACGTACCCGTTGTATAGGGGCAATACAGTATCCGTGTCTGTTATGGAAATAGTGGCAATGGACTTTTTAAGGGTAACAGTCGGCACCGTTTCCCTGATCAGTAAGGTGAATTTCTCTTCAGGTTCTTCGTACACATCATCAATAAGTTCCACTTCTATATATAAGGAGGTATCACCCGCTGGCAGAACAAGCTGTCCATCCGTTATGGCAACATAATCGATGCCAGCCTGTGCTGATCCATCCAACGTTTCAAAGGAAAGTAAAAGGGACTGATCCCATGCACGTGACGTCACTACATTAACCCGGGCAAAGCCGATATGATCCTCGGAAAGGCTAATATCCATAATCGTCAATTCCGGAGCTTGTCGGCTGATGATTCTTCCCTTGTCGCACGCCATTACAAGTAACATGATCGTCACAATACCAAAAGCCCTGTCTACATTTATCATCCTGAAAATTTCGATTTCCCACATGGTTTATGGCTGCAATTTAGAAGAATAGAAAGATCAAAATGACGATAAATACCCCTACTTGCACATGATAATTCACCATTTTACATAGTTGAGAACAAAAATAAATAGGTCAAAATGGGAAATTTGAAATACCGTCCTATATTTAACCCCGATTCGAGATAAAACAGAAATATGTCAAACTCAAAACCGAGGGTAATCAAAGATTTTGAAAAGCTGGATACAGCATTACAGGAGCAGGTAAAACTTGCCTACCCTTATGGATTCCATGAAAATCTTATCCACTTTTATGACAAGGATGGCAAGAAAATATCTGCCCTTCCTTTTGAAACCGATGACCGGTATTACATGCTGAGGATGACCATAGCCAAAGCCAAACAAATAATTGAAGACGATGAGGATTTTGGCGATGACGGCACATTGAAAGAGGATGTCAGGGATGATTATGAGGATAAATATGGCGACATGAATCACATGGCCGACTATTTGTCTTCGGATAGCGATGACGATGGCGGAGGTGACGATGACTGATACCAAACATATAAAAAATCAGCTTTTCGCATAGGCGGTATAAATGTCCTGATTGAGTATGAAAAGAGCGATATCCTCCCGTTCATAACGCCATAAAAGGTAACCAAACCTAAAAACCAACCAATAGTTTCCGGCCATTCAAATGGTTACATGGCGCATAATCCACAAAAAAACCTTTCTTTGTAAATAATAAGAACGATCCGGAATTCTAACATACAGCTATGCCTTCAAAACTACAACTTGCTAAACTGCATCATTTTTTTAATATCCTGGACTATAACCGAAACGGTATATTGCAAGAAGGCGATTTTACCGAAGTAGGGATCAATATGTGCGAAGTATTGGGGATTGAAAAAGACAGTGAAAAATACGCCGACATCATCGATCGTTCGAAGCGGCTTTTTAAGCAAATGCTTCACGATATGGGGCTTTCAAATCAATCTGAGATCCCTCTTGACAAATGGATTGAATTTTTCACGACCTACGTATATAATACAAAAGACACCTCACATCTGAAAAACTACATCCTGCTGATCACGCTCTATGTCTTTGATGTCTTTGATCAAAATAATGATGGTACTTTATCTGTTGAT
>JAOUOM010000497.1 GCA_029880385.1 Cyclobacteriaceae bacterium
GCTAGGCAATAGGCCTCAGCATAACCTCCCCAGCTTTTAGTATCTTCATAGAGATCCCAGCGGACAAGAATGCGCTTGCCATTAGGTGCCTTCCACCAGAACAATGGATATGGATCTCGGTGGTGATGGTAGCTCTCTGCTCGAAGCCGATAGATCCCCCGGCCCAGAAAATCAAAACCACAATCTGTGAGGATATTGGCGATGCCCCACGTCATTCCGGGATTCTCCATGACCAATGCCGTCCGCGCTGGTACATTTGCAGATTTCTCGATTGAGATAGCCCCATAACAGGCCCGGATCGCCATTTCAGTGTCAAGGATGCCCCAAAGAAGTACACCGTAGTTGCCGGCGTAACCAATGCGACCCCTCCGGATTGCATCGTGGAGTCGTGCACTATTGGTTTCGCCGCGATGACGTCGGTAAACCTCATCCCAGAGAGTTCCATCAAGGTTCCAACAAACCTTTTTTCTTTCCGTTGCATCCAGGTAATAGTCAAGAAGTGCTGCCATCCGCAACTCGATCTCGATGGTCGAGCCACACCAGTTGTAGTCTAGGTGCTTGTCCTGGGCCAAATAAACGGTCCATTGTTTACCTGTCTCTGTAGCTTGGCAGACAACTGAAAAAGCAAACAGTACACATAACCATACGTGACATATGGAAACTGATACAGACCTCTCAAGGGGAGTGTTTTTGTTTATCATTTGATTATCCTTGTTTACATACAGCCATAGTTCTAAAGGGAATACGTCAGTTCGTGTGATACTCGTCTCAGTGAATTATACCATCAGAAGCAAATTCTCGCAATTAGGAGGTAGGCGACCATCTATTGCAGTGATGGGATTGTGCTAGTCTTTTGATACTATTAGTCAAACGCCGAAAAGTATTATTATATAAAAGCTTTGAGTTCAAAATGCTTTTTAGCCTTTTCATCCTGATAGAGGACCAAATAAAGTGATGCTAAATTATGGTGAATGTAATTGTCAAAATCGCGGTTACGCTTGTAACCATAACAAAGTATATTCTCATAAACCTTTATAGCATCTTGAAACCTGCCTTCGTATATGGCTTCTTCGGCCCGGCGTATTGCTTTTGTAGGGTGTCTTTTTTTCTTTCCATAGGGCCATCCACCTTTTTGAACAAACAGTTTCGGATCAAAAGTAGTGGTGGCTTCGGGCTGCCACAGTGGGTTATCGTCAGAAAATCCTGATATAAATGGTTGAGCGACATCCTTCCAGTCGATACCTTTGCCAAAACTTCCTTTACCGAACACGGTGAAAACTAGTCTCCTAACAAGCTTTTCTATAAGATCTATTTCTTTTTGAGATTCCGTTAATAGCTTTTCTTGAAGAGATTGTAGTTTTTCTCTGTCATCTTGATTAACTTCGTCCTCGTGGAAATAATACATAAAGTAATTAACAGTTTGAAAAACCGGAATTTCTATTCCTGAATCCTTCGCAAGTAAAGATACTCTATTGTAATGTTGATTATAAACCATCTCTTCGCTGCAGCAATTTTCGATAAGCCTTACCAGATCAATTACCACGCTATCTAAAAATTGGTGTCTTGTTAGATTACAACGATGTGCAGCTTCTTCCCAATCCAAAATTGTCAAAGAATTTCTAAAAAAGCTGGTATTGTTAAAGTGAACTTCGTGATGAGTGAATCCTGTATCGTGATTTTTGCGCATTTCCGCAATTATTTGAGCATGATGTTGGCGCATCCAAGTTAGTGCTTTTTCAAATGCTTTCCACTTTTTTTCATCTGAAGAAGAGACTTCAATTTCATCTAACATGTGGAAAAATCTGGCGTCTAATTCATCCGCTGATCTTAAATCATCAGGATGCTCTATGCCCCAAATAGAAAAAGCTATCGGCTCTCCTTTATATAAAAGCTCAATGTCCTCATATATCCCCATCCCGATAGGCACCATAACCGCGCAGCCCTGTGAAAAGGCATATTGTGTGAGAACGACTTCGTTTAACACACTACGGAACCTTTTTGCCCCGTAGGGTTCCCCCACATCGAATCTGATATCTTCTCTTGTTCCATCAGGATTTGTATAAGGAAGCAGAAATGGAATGTTACCCTGGCCGAGAAAACGAATATGACGAAGCTCGCCTTTTTTAATCGTTTTAATTCGATTCGATATGCCTTTAATCTTAATAGCCCTAACCCAGCGGTTATTTACCTTAGTGTAGTCTTTCGGGTCAAATTTAATTATTAAGCTCGTTTGTTTCGGAATGTTACCAAAGTGTTTGAGGTAAACAACTTCCCGAATCTTGTCAAAATATTTAGCTGGAAGTTTGTTTGCTTCCTGAATAAAAAGCCCCCAATAAGGAGAAACCATTCCACCATTTTTATTTTGTATTTTAAAACCTTTAAGATTTCTAATACATGACTTGATTTGCTCCATAGTCATTTCAGAAGAAACTTGTTTTGATACTTTTAGATTGTCCATAGGTAAACTTGTCGTTTTATGTAATTCTCTGCCTTGAACAACTAGTCTTTTATCTAACATACAAGGGTACTTTGGTACGTCTCATTTGCTTTTTAAATACCCTTTGACCTTCGGACTGCACTATAATATCAAACACTTCTCTGAATTGAAACGAGGTTCACAGATTCAATAACTCACATGAATGAATAGCCTTGGATAGTTCATGCTAAAATTTATATAGCATTTTTCTTGAACGTGACGATAGTAAGCCACCTCTTTCAGGAGTTGGAAAACACCCTGATTTCCATGTGACATTATGTCTCCGT
>JAOUOM010000498.1 GCA_029880385.1 Cyclobacteriaceae bacterium
GAAATGGTCCGGGCAACTGGTTCCCAGCGGAGCAAGACGGGCCAGGTCATGGCTGTTAATGAACTGAAGTACCCGCTCATCATCGGTGAAATGGCCGACCATTCGTTCGTAACTGGATGCCAACCCCCGAAGGACAGGAGCCAGCCGGGATGCCTGTTCTTTGCGCTGTGTTTCCGGAAGCGATTCAAGCCTGGCATCACCAAAAACAGCTTTTTTCCTGCCTTCATGAGCGGCGAGGTAACTACTTGCTTTTTCAATGGCCTCCAGTGAGTTGACGTAGCAGTCATAAGCCGTTTCGCCCCAGGTGAATAGTCCATGGCCTCCCAGGTAAAGTCCTTTAAGGCTTGGGTTTTTGACGATGGCCGCTTCCAGTTTCAACGACAGGTCAAAACCCGGTCGCTGCCAGGGTATCCAGGCAAAATCGTCACCATAGATTTCTTTCATCAACTTTTCTCCATCCTTTGCTGCTGCTATGGCAATGGCTGCATCCGGATGGAGGTGGTCAATGTGCCTGTAGGGCAACAGGGCATGGAGTGGTGTATCAATGGACGGGGCTTTTGAATCCAGATCGTAGAGGCAGTGATTGAATAGTGCCACCATTTCATCCTCATGTTCAAGGCCGCGGTAAACATTTTTTAGAGCGCGCAATTTATCGACATACAGACCGGCTAAACCACTTCGCTGGAGCGTGCCAATGTCGCCACCAGAGCCTTTCACCCACATTACCTCCACTTCTTTTCCCGTCAGGGGATCTTTTTCCATGGTCTTGCAACTGGTATTTCCTCCCCCATAGTTGGTGATACGCAGGTCGGCACCGAGTATATTGGAGCGGTAAAGCAACAGGGCTACTTCGTCCCCTTCAAGGGTGCGGGCTTTTGCATCGTCCCACAGGAAATCGACATATTGGAAGTTGGTATTTTGATTTGGCATCTGGTAATATGGGATTTATACAGGTATTTTCCGGGTGCTAAATTCGAAAGAAATGAGGGAACAAACTACCTCGATGAAAGGAATCTGACAAACGGACAAGAAAATGCAGGATTGGACTACATGATCGCCGGAGTAGGAAGGCTGTCCTTCGCCTGTCTTTCCAGCGGTTATTTTTTGGAAATGGTAATTTAGTGATGACACCCTGTTGTGTTTGGAAAATAATTGAAAGAAGTTGGCAGATATGGCTATAAATAAAAACTACCTGTTTTTTATTTGATAGGATTGATATTCAATACCATATAGTGGCGATTTGTCTATTCACTTTAACATGCTCCGAAATGAATAGGTGACAGGTTGCTTCACCAGCGTGTTTGTATTTCACCAAGCAGAACCTGCCGGTATTTTAACTGATGGCTTACCGGGTAGTTTGTCAGTATCTCCGTTTTGTAGGGAAATGGAAGCTTTGGCTTCTGGACACAAGGTGACTGGTTGTTAACTGTTTACTTGTCGTTTTCTCTCACTTTTATGTGAGTGGTTAGCGGATTTGTGCCCGATACACTACCGAATTTGTATCTTTCGTTCACAACCAAAATTCTTGCGTATGTCAGCACAATCCCTGCCTCTGGAAAATCATGAATATGAACGTATACCTGTCCCGGAAGCAGCCCGAAAAGACTGGAAAAGTTTTCTTGGTATGTATGCCGGGGAGCATGCGGCAGGAACTGAGTTTATGATCGGGCCTCTTTTTCTGACGGCAGGAGTTAGTGCATTTGACCTGCTGGTGGGTTTATTGCTGGGCAACCTGCTTGCCGTGCTAAGCTGGCGTTTTCTCACGGCTGAAATCGCGGTAACCTACCGGACTACCCTGTATTTTCACCTTGAAAAAATAGCCGGGAGGAAGCTCGTCATTCTCTACAACCTCGCCAACGGTATTCTGTTTTGTTTTTTGGCAGGTGCAATGATTACGGTTTCGGCAACTGCGGTAGGCGTACCTTTTGATATGAAAATGCCACAATTGACCGACACGATGCCCAATAGTGTGACATGGATCGTAATCGTAGTGGTGGTCGGTGCCATGATATCAGTGGTTGCGGCCAAAGGGTATTCGACTGTATCCAAAGCTGCCAACTGGATGTCGCCGGTGATTGTCGTTGGCTTTCTGGCTGCCGGCCTGGTGGCCATGGGCCAATTGGAGGTACGGTCCCTTTCCGGTTTGTGGCAACTCTGGGGTGAGGGGGGAGAACCCTTTCCCGGACAGGTTAAGTATACGTTTTGGCATGTGCTTATCTGGTCATGGTTTTGCAATGCCGCCATGCATATCGGGATGTCGGATCTTACGGTTTTCCGCTATGCCCGATCCCCGAAATCAGGCTGGACAACTGCTGCCGGGATGTATGTGGGGCATTACATGGCGTGGATTGCAGCGGCATTGCTCTATGCTGTTTACCTGAAATCTCCTGAAGCGCAGGCATTTTTGGCGGGTGGGGAAGCACCACAGGTGGCACCTGGTCCGCTGGCGTACCATGCACTGGGTATTTTTGGTATTTTGGTGGTGATCCTGGCTGGCTGGACAACCGCTAACCCGACCATCTATCGTTCGGGACTGGCTTTTCAGGCAGTTCTTCCCCGTTTGTCTACGTTTTGGGTGACGATACTGGCCGGAGGTGTTGCGACAATGGCGGGATTATTCCCTGCATTTGCCATGAAGTTGCTGGATTTTGTTGCCTTGTATGGTTTCATCCTGGCACCAGTAGGGGCCATTATCGTATTTGAGCATTTTTTTGGCGATACGTTCGGTATCCGAAAATTCTATGCCGGCTTTTCCGGT
>JAOUOM010000499.1 GCA_029880385.1 Cyclobacteriaceae bacterium
CCAGCCTGAGCTGTTGGTGGCTACGGCACAGATGCTGGGCGAGTTGTCATTGACAAAATTCAATGCCACACTGGCAGCGATGGTCACGTCACACCCTTCGGAAGAGGTTCGCGGTGCCATGATCACGGCCCTGAACCAACTGGCCTATGACAACATGGAATCGGTCATTCGCAGTGGCATGCAGGACAGGGCGGAATCTGTACGGGCCGTGGCATTGGGGCTGCTGGATGCCCTGGAAGTCAGCCCCGAAAATTTGCCCGGTATCGTTGATCCGATTTTTGCCAGGGGTACCCTTGCCGAACAGCAGCAGGTACTGCGTGTGTTGGGGCAAATGCCGGTGGCGGCCAGTGAGGCCGTACTAAACGGGCTATTGGATCGGATGATTGACGGAAAGCTTTCGGCAGGCTTGAGCCTGGATCTGATGGAGGCCATTGATGCGGCCGGTTCTGACAAGCTGACAGCCCGGCTTGCGCCCCATCGCTCCCCTGGCAATACAACGGAAGATTTCAAAGAAGCCTTGTACGGCGGTGATCGCCGGCAGGGCTGGGTGGCATTTTACCGCAACCCGACGGGGCAGTGTATCCGTTGCCATTCGCTAAATGGGCAAGGGGGTGAAGTAGGCCCGCCCCTGACTGGCATCGGCACCCGCCTGACGCGTGAACAACTCCTGGAGGCACTGATCGAGCCAGGCAAACGACTGGCACCCGGCTATGGCATGGTGACCCTGTCGCTGAAAGACGGAACATCCGTGACGGGCATCCTGGTGGAAGAAACTGCCGATGAGCTGATCCTGAAGACATCCGAGGCCGAGCCACTCGAAATCGCCGTGGGGAGGATCGAAAAACGAACGGACATGCCATCGAGTATGCCGCCTATGGGCACGTTGCTTACCCGGCGCGAAATACGTGACCTGGTGGAATTTTTGTCGAATCTAAACTAAACGAAGAGGAGGGCCTGGCCCTCCTTTTTTTTTGCCTGTTGGATGATTGTTGTCAGGATATGGGCGGATTTGGCCATACGGCTTGTTTGATTGGTATACAGGTGATAGCTTTCTATTTTGTAAGATAGTGAGATGAGCCCTGATCGTCTTTATTTGAGGAAACCACTTGCTGCATCAATCACGTGCAGTCCGTTATCGCCCGGATGTGCGGCATGCCAAAAACGGCATTTGTCGTTATTCGCTGTATTGTCGGAGGCAGAATTGGAAAGGTTAAATCAGGATCGCCAATACCTCGAATACCGGGAAGGGGATTATATCTACCGTGAAGGAATGCGCCCGGAGTACCTGATTTGCCTGAACGAAGGAAGTGTAAAGGTGACGCGGTATACCCATGTGGGCAAGTTACAGGTGACGGATATCATGCGCAATGTAGAGTTTCTCGGCTTTCCCGACCTGATGAGTGGCCAGCAGTACCAGACGTCAGGTATCGCGATAAACAAGGTTTCCGTCTGTCTGATCCCGCGTGCTGCTTTTGAACGGGTGCTATCGGAAAACCCTGAATTTTCATTGCTGGTTATCCGTTCACTTTCCCGGCAGTTGCAGCAGGCCGATCACCGGTTGGCCAGCCTTACCCAAAAACACCTGAGGGGTCGGCTGGCAGATGCCCTGCTAATGCTCAATGATGTGTTTGGGGCAGATGGGGAAGCGGGGTTTATCAACATCAGTCTGAAGCGGTCGGATTTGGCATCCCTTGCCAACATGGACACGTCCAATGCCAGCCGGATATTGTCGGAACTGGCACGGGAAGGAATCATCCATCTGGATAACCGCAACATTCAGATACTCCATGCGGACAAGCTGCTGGCCTATAGCCGACGCAGCTGATTCGGGCAGCAGGCATGGGAAAATCCCGGCGTTGAACGGGATATACCAGAAAATTCCTCTGGTGCAAAACAGGCAGGGGCTTGTTGTGCAACACATTTCAGCATCCGTTTTCTTGTTAAGCTTGTGCGGTCATTGCCGGTGATTCTACGGAGCCAAAAAGTAGTGACCGAATCAGCCAAAAGACAAAAAAATGGAAGGACAAAATCAAAAAAGAGCGAATGGAAAAGGGGGTATTCATTATCTGATGAATACCAAAAACTGGTGGCAACCCTTGTTGTTTATTTTAATCATCAGCTTGTTGGGGGTAGGAATGATCGGATTTCAGACCTACAACGATGCACCCCCCATGTCGGGGTTTACCACTAGCAGGGGGGAGGTCGTGATCGACCAGGCCCGGATTGAACGCGGACAGGAGGTATTTCATAAATATGCCCTGATGGAATACGGGGCCATGTTTGGTGACGGGGCTCAGCGGGGGCCTGATTTTACGGCAGAAGCCCTGCACGAAATCACCCTGTCTATGAACCGCTACTATGTGGGGAAATTTGAAGAAGAAAACCAGCGTCCGCCTACAGATAGGGAGGTACGCGTTCTGGAATCGTATACCCAGGAGGAGCTGAAAAAGAACCTTTTTGATGAGGAAAAAAATACGGTACTGCTGACGGATGCTCAGTGGACGGCATTGCGTGAGCTGGAAGGGTTTTATATTGCCAAATTTACGTCAACAGGCAAGGGGGCGTTTCCGGTACTCAATTACATCAGCGATGAACAGGAGCTGAGGGATTTAAGTGCATTCTTTTTCTGGGGGGCATGGGTATGTGTGGCCGAGCGGCCCGGGTCAGATTTTAGTTACACACACAACTGGCCATATGATCCGTATGCAGGCAATACGGCAACCTCGCCCGTAATTTTATGGAGTGTACTGGGCTT
>JAOUOM010000500.1 GCA_029880385.1 Cyclobacteriaceae bacterium
AGCAGCATTGTAGCCGGTGGCAGCATAACCGGGGCAAGTGCTACATCCCAAATGACCATGGGTACAAATTCCTTGTTGGAAATTGATGGTGCGCTCCTGGCAACCGGAATGCTGGATGCAGGCACAAACCCGGGAAATACAATAGAATATAATGGTACACTGGCACAGTCCATTAAAAATCCGATCTCGTCCTACTATCATTTGTACATATCTGGGACTTCTACCAAAACTTTCCCCGCATCCCCCATCACGATCTTAGGGGACTTGGAAGTGTTTGCCGGTACTCTGGATGTCGCTACTCAAACCATTACAATCGGAGGAAACTGGATCAATAGCAGCACGATTATTAATCTGGGAACTGTCATCTTCAATGGTACGGGAAACCAGGCTGTCACTTCAGGTGGAATAGTTTTCCCAACCGTTACAATAAACAAAACATCCGGGACACTCATTCTTAACGAAGATGTTGTGGTTACTTTAGCCCTGACCATGACCCAGGGAAATATCAATACCGGTATATATTCCCTCACGCTTGGTTCCGGAGCTGAAGGAACGTTCTCCTATTCGGCGGGCAGAATTATTGGGAAATTTGGACAATACATCGGTGCTACCACCACCGTACAGTTTTTATATCCGATTGGAACCAGTACCTACGACCGGACAAGTAAGCTTACCTTCCCGTCGACCGGCGGGGGACGAGGGGCAGGTATTGTCTATTCACAGTTTGTCGAAAGTAATCCCGGTAAAGCCGGACTTCCGTTAACCGATGTAGTGACGCTTCGAAATACCTTCAATGAAGGATATTGGGACATCTCGGCCAGTGGTTTTTCCAAAGGGGCAAGTAATACATACCAGGTGGAATTGACAGGGGATGGCTTTATTTCTTTTAGCATCGTCGACAGTACCCGTATTTTGACCCGCACAAATGCCGGAAGTAACTGGACAGTAAATGGTACCCATGGAACGGTAAGCGGAAATGCAATTAGCAGAAGTACGGTTTCTACATTCCCGGCACAATTTGCCTTTGCTGATACTACAAATTGTACGGCTCCAACAGATCCCGTAATTGCAGGAACCACTGAAACTTGCATCAATAATGCTGACATTTATAGTGTGACGTTAAACAGTGGGAACAGCTATAATTGGACAGTTGTGGGAGGTACCATTCAGGAGGCCGGAGGAGGGACTACTACCGGGTTCACGACAGATTTAAATTCCATTACCGTCGACTGGGCCAGCACAGGCCAAACCGGTAGTGTGGCTGTAGTGGAGAAAAATTCATGCACAGTTTCAAATACCGTCACTAAGAGTGTCAATATAAATTCAATCGCACCTACTTCAATCACAGGCACAACATTAATAGCTGAAAATTCTACTGGTATTGCCTATTCGGTAACCAATGTGGCCAACACTACCTACAACTGGACCATCACGGGAGGGACTCAGGTAAGTGGAGGAACAACCAGTTCCATAACCGTTGACTGGGGGAGTGCCGGTTCAGGAAGTGTTGGAGTAACAGCCACAAAAACATCTCCGGCATGTGCTGCGTCAGCACAAACACTGAAAAACGTAAACATATACGTAATTGTCGATTCGAACGGGACTGGAGGTGGTAACTGGAATAATGGAGCTTCCTGGGCTACCGGAACCATCCCTTTATCTACTGAGAGCGCCCGGATATTGTCAGGTGATGTCATAACACTGGCTGGAGGAGGTGGTAACGACATTAATAATCTAATTGTAAATGGAACACTAAACGTAAATACGAGGACTTTGCGTGTGGATGGGGATTTGACCATCAATTCCGGTGGACTTGTTACCGGTACATCCGGGATATTACAGCTTACCAGCAGCTTATCATCTCCTCAAAGTCAAATCGAAGGTACGGGCTCAATATCAGGTGCTTTTACCATTGATATCACTACTGCCAGTAAGACAATATCCCCAACAGCTGTAATAAGCCAACTGGGCACCGGCACTAACTTTAAAATCGGGGCAGGATTGATCGTCACAAATGATGGAACTATTTCAATCGGTGGAAACATTACGGGAGTAAGTGCCACAAGTACCTGGAAAAATTTTACCAACTCCAACCTAACCGTTGGAGGTGCTCTGCTGACCACCGGGTTGCTGAATGTCAGCTCAAGTGGCAATAAAGTCATTTACAATACTGCTACAGCAGCGAATATCAAAGCCCCGGTTACGAGCTATTATAACCTTGAAATACAGACTGGCGCAAAAACAGCCACTACTGCATTAGATGTGAATGGAAACTTTACCCTGACCAGTGGTACCTTTAATTTAGGCACCAACAATATGAACGTCGCAGGAAACCTTACCTATACGGCTGGAACGCTGACCACCACAGGAATCATTTCATTAGATGGTACCATAAACCAAGTGGTGACGGGTCTTTGGGTCATCCCAAATCTGACAATAAACAATACCCTCGCTTCCGGCAATTCGGTTACGCTAGCCAATAACATCACAGTTAGCAATAACCTTACCCTTACGGATGGCATTGTAGGAACAGGGACCAATCTCCTGACAATCAGCAACCCGGCAGTGGCAGGACTGACGGGCGGATCCTCCGCAAGTTTTATAAACGGCACCTTAGCACGACAAACCAATTCGGCAGCCCTCTATGACTTTCCGACAGGAAAAACAAGTTATCGGCGCGTCGGGATTACGCCGACCACTGCTGTAGGTTCTACCTATAGGGTAGAAGCCTTTGAATCGGCATAT
>JAOUOM010000501.1 GCA_029880385.1 Cyclobacteriaceae bacterium
AGAAAGCGCCCCGCCTGGTAGATTTGTCGAACCATCTTTTTTGATTGTTTATTTGGTCAGTATCGGATGAAGCCAACGGATTCCCTATTCCCATAATTTTTTCATAAAATAAAGGCAAAGCATGCCCGCCCCCTGTTTTCACCCTAAATGTCATAGCTGCGACAAGATGCCGCACCGGGTTTTGATTTTTTTCACCTGCCACCTTCCTGCCATCGGCTAACATACCGCTCAAAACAAAAATGCCCGGAAGAAAGAAAATCAACTTTCTACTATCCTTTTGTGGTTTAAATTGGCTTTTTTCTGGCATATGGCAACTGGCAATCCTCATTTTGACTATGATACGTTTTCCTATTTCCTTTCATGCATTACGAATATAACCGAAAGTTAAAGTAATTCATTTTTAACCCAATGACACCATCAGCTATTGCGATTGACCTTGGAGGTACTGCCATCAAATATGGGGTAGTCACTCAAAAAGGAGAGATATTATGGGAGCAAATTGTTCCCACACCAGACGGGCCCGCCGAATCCATTATTGGTCAGCTAATCCGGTGTGTAGAAGAGGCCAAACATGTGGGGCATCCCACGTGTGTGGGCATCGGTACACCCGGGCTGGTCGACATCCAAAGTGGAACGGTACTGGGTGGCGCACCCCAACTACCCGACTGGAAGGGTTTGCCCCTGGCTACCCTTATTGAAAAAGAAACCGGCTTGCCCGTTTTTGTAGACAATGACGCAAACCTTATGGGTTTGGGAGAGTTTACCTTTGGCACTAAAAACAAAGGCGAAAACGTGATTTTTGTGACCATTGGCACCGGCATTGGAGGAGCTATTATCCTGAATGGCGACCTCTACCGCGGACATTATTTTGCAGGTAGTGAACTGGGCTGCATCCCCTATAGTTTTGACGGGAAATTTGGCTACTGGGAAGATTTTGCGTCTACTGGTGCCATGGTGAACCGCTATCAGGCATTAAGCGGGGAAACCGGTGACCAAATAAATGGTAAATACATATTCCAAAAGGCCCGCGAGGGCAATGCCACTGCCCTGCAGGTGATCCATGAAAACACCACCATGATCGGGCATGGGATCGGGGGACTCATCAACATCTTCAATCCCGAACGCGTCATCATCGGTGGTGGCATATCAGAGGCAGGCAAAGAATATGTCGATGAAATAAAAAAAGTAGCCGTCAGTTTTGCGCTAGATGACTGTGCCAACCATGTGCAGGTTTGTGCTGCTTCACTGGGAAATAAAGCCGGTTTTTTGGGTGCGGGATATTTTGCCCTGAGCCAGCTACAACGCATGCAAAACAAACCACTAACTTCACAACCCTAAACTTTTCGGGAACACAAGCCCTATCCACTCAAACCCAACATCTATGAAACGAAATTATTTTATCGTAAGCCTTGTAATGCTCATCGCATTTGTGATCTCATTTCTCACGAACATTCTGGGCCCTATCATACCGGAGCTAATCACAGACTTCAACCTCAACCTGGGCCTTGCCGGTTTTCTTCCCTTCTCGTTCTTTATCGCCTATGGTGTCATGTCCATCCCCTCCGGGATAATCGTAGAGCAATATGGTGAAAAGAAAACCATGACCCTTGCATTTGTCATTGCCAGTATCGGTGCCCTTTTGTTTGCCCTGGTGCCCACCTTCCCGGTGGCCATGATCTCATTGTTCATCATCGGTATGGGGATGGCCATGCTGCAGGTCACGATGTTTCCCCTCCTGCGGGCTGCTGGCGGTGAGAAGCATTTTGCCTTCAATGCCGTGCTTGCCCAGTTGTTTTTTGGTCTGGCATCCTTCCTCAGCCCCATGGTCTATTCCTACCTGGCGCTAAATGTGCATAATGCCGAAAAAGCCGCGACCCCCATTATCGAGTTTATGAACCGGCTTACGCCCCCTGCCCTTCCATGGGCATCCCTTTATTGGATTTTCGCACTGATAGCTGCCGTCATGGCCGTTATCATCCTGGTCTCCCGTTTTCCCAAAGTGGAATTAAAAGAAGACGAAAAAGCCGGCACATTCGATATCTACAAGACCCTGATCCGGAAAAAAGTTGTTCTGCTATATTTCCTTGGGTTGTTTTTCTACGTAGGATCGGAGCAGGGCATTGCCAACTGGATGTCACAATTTCTATTTACTTACCACGGGTATGATCCGCAGACCGAAGGGGCAAATGCCGTTTCCCTCTACTGGGGATTGATGACCGTAGGTGCCTTTTTCGGCCTGATCCTCCTGAAATTCATGAGCAGCAAAAATGTACTGACCCTATTTTCCCTTTCCGGGGCCATTGCTCTGGCTTTGGCACTGTTTGGGCCGGCACAGGTATCGTATTATTCCTTTAGCTTCCTGGGTTTTTCACTTTCTGTTATGTGGTCGATCATTATCGCTCTTGCACTCAATTCCATTGCCGAGCACCACGGTGCCTACACAGGCATCCTGGTCACAGGTATCATCGGAGGGGCCGTTGTCCCGCTGATTGTAGGCTGGCTGGGCGAATTTTTTGGACTAAAAATCGGAATGATGTTCCTGTTTTTAACGCTTGGCTACATCATTAGCATCGGTTTTTGGGCACGCCCTCTGGTCGATAACGAAACGGTTTTCAACAAGGGAAACAAGGAAAACGAAACAAAGTAAGGTTACTCGCCCGGCCAGGCCTCTTCGTCACAAAGCAAGGTCACATCCGGGTGCATCCATAAAAATGAAGCAGGTACTTGTGTGTCCACTTTTCGC
>JAOUOM010000502.1 GCA_029880385.1 Cyclobacteriaceae bacterium
ACGAAAAGGTTGACACTCTTGATTTCGTTTGAAAAGAATGACTCGTGCAGGGAATTAATGGCCTTTCGAAGATCGTTTTGGTCAATAACGACTGTGATGTTGCGTTCCGACGATCCCTGGGCGATGGCCTTAATACTTATGCCATTATTTCCCAATGTATTAAACATTTGTCCGGCCACTCCTACCTGATGGCGCATATTGGATCCCACCAATGCGACGATGGCCATTTGATCCTCTACTTCCACAGGGTTTACCTTATGGAGTTTGATTTCATTTTCAAAGGCCCGGTTGATGGCAACCACCGCCGTATCCTTGAACGAAGTTTCCACTGCCACACAGATGGTATGTTCGGAAGAGGCCTGTGTGATCATGACGACATTGACCTGCTCGTCAGACAATGCCCTGAACAGTCGGTAGGAAAAGTTGGGGATGCCCACCATGCCACTTCCGCTCAGATTGAGCAGGGAAATATCGTGAATGGAACTAATGCCCCTGATGGTTTCGGTATCCTCCCACGACCGGGTGATGGTGGTGCCCGGAGAGGAAGGATTAAAGGTATTTTTAATGGCTATGGGGATGTTTTTCATCAATGCCGGCTGAATGGTGGGCGGATAAATCACCTTTGCCCCAAAGTGCGACAATTCCAGTGCTTCCTCATATGCCAGGTGCTCAATAAGGTGCGCCGATTTTACCCAGCGGGGATCAGCCGTCATCAGTCCGTCCACATCCGTCCAAATTTCCAAAGACTCTGCCGCCAGGAAATTGGCAAACAAGGCCGCCGAATAGTCAGATCCTCCCCGGCCAAGTGTGATCAGCTCTCCTTTTTCGGTCGAGGCGATAAAACCCGGGCAAATATTGATGGGGGCAAGGTCCTTTTTAAGTACCTGTACACGTTTCTGACTCTTTTCGAGCAGGACGTTGCCATTGCCGAACCTCGGCTCGCAGACGATGTATTTTGTCGGGTCGATTAATGCCGTTTGCCCCAGTTCCCCTTCAAAATAATTGGCAATCATCAGTGACGACAAGCGTTCCCCAAAACCCAAAACATAATCCTTTGATTTGGCCGTGAGCTCCTGGAGCAGAAAAACGCCCTTCAGGATGTCTTCCAGCTCATTCACCAGCATTTTGATCCGGCTGAGTACGCCTCCCTGTGCTTTCACAGGCAATAATTCCTTGGCCTCCGTGAGGTGGATCCGCTCAATCTCCTGGACAATGGCTTCATACGATTCTTCGCCCCTGCTGGCCAACGTAGCTGCTCTTTCCAGTTTATTGGTAATCCCTCCCATGGCAGAGACTACCACAAACAAAGGCTTATTCCCTTTTTTTGCAGCCAAAATATCCTTCACCAGCCGGATATTTGCTGCCGAACCTACTGAGGACCCCCCAAATTTAAGCACAATCATAGCTGACGTTTTTTTGATTAACCTACCCCTTGCTCAGGTAGCAGTCGTTCTAGTGTTTTTTAATGTATTGGACAATCCACTCCCCTACTTCGGTGGTGGAATAGCTTTTTTCTTTCGATAGCTCCTGGGTCACAATCCCCTGTTCAATCGATTGCTCGACTGCCTCGGTGATGAGGGCAGCTTCTTTTTTCAGGCCAAATGCATAGTCAAACATCATGGCCGCCGACAGGATGGTCGCACAGGGATTGGCGATATTTTTGCCTGCTGCCTGCGGATAGGAGCCGTGAATGGGTTCGAAAACAGAGGTATGGATACCGACAGAGGCTGAAGGCAACAAGCCCAGTGAACCACTGATCACACTGGCTTCATCGGTCAGGATGTCGCCAAACATATTTTCGGTCACCAGCACGTCAAAATTCCGCGGCCACTGAATGATTTGCATGGCTGCATTGTCCACAAACATGTATTCCACTTCGATATCCGGGTAGGAAGGTGCCATTTCCTGGGCGATTTCCCTCCACAGGCGTGAAGTAGCCAATACATTGGCCTTGTCAACAACGGTCAGTTTTTTTCGACGCATGCCGGCAAATTCAAAACCCAGTTTCAGGATTCGCTCGACTTCCTCACGTGTATACACACATGTATCGTAGGCCGTATCCCCATCTTCTGCTCTTCCTTGCGGACGTCCAAAATAAATTCCACCCGTCAGTTCGCGAATGCACACAAAATCAACGCCTTCTACCAGGTCCTGGCGCAGGGGCGATTTGTGAATGAGCGACTTAAACATGGTGAGGGGCCGGATATTGGCATATAGTCCCAGTTTTTTACGCATGGCCAGCAGACCCTGCTCCGGACGTACTTTGGCATTGGGGTTATTATCAAATCGCGGGTCGCCAATGGCACCAAACAGTACGGCATCCGATTTCATGCACAGTGCATGAGTTTCGTCCGGATAGGGATTTCCCACCTTATCAATGGCCACTGCCCCGGTAAGCCCGAATTCATAGGTAAGTGTATGTCCAAATTTTTCTGCAACTGCTTTGGTTACTTCCAATGCCTGCTCTACTATCTCAGGCCCGATACCGTCGCCCGGTAAAACTGCTATGTTCAAATTCATTTTCTGAAATGTTATATCTGTTATTTTTCTTTCTCACCATCCCTGATGTGCCGGAAAAGGCAGCATCACCTATTTTTGTCAAATCCGGTTTCACAGTCAGGCCAGGGCATACGGCCCTGTTTTTTCCTGCCAGAACAACGGTGTTTTGCATTCGGATACATCCCCAACCGTACGTGCATCCTTCGCCTATTCAACGAGGCAGCAAGTTCACCGTCAAAAAC
>JAOUOM010000503.1 GCA_029880385.1 Cyclobacteriaceae bacterium
AGTTTCGGTCCGTAATATCTTTTGGCCCAGGCTCACCGGCTGATACGCCTTTAACTTTCCCACTTCTTCCATGGTAAAGTCCCCTTCTGGCCCGATAAGGATGGATGTCTTTTGACCGGCAACAAGACAATCACCCATGTAGGCATTTCCTGCCTGTACCGCAGCAACCAGCCTGATCGCAGCATCATCCTGCCTGGCAAAGGTATCCAGGTCCACCGGAGGGTTTAATTTTGTAATCCAGGCACCCTTTGATTGTTTAAGTGCGCTGATGGACTTCTTCTCCAGGCGATCAAGCTTCAACTTGGACCGTTCTGAGTTTTGAGTCCATACAAAGGTCAATTCATCCACACCCAGTTCACATACTTTCTCTACCAGCCATTCCATTCGTTCGGTCTGTTTGGTGGGCGCGATGGCCAGGTGGACAGCAAATGGTTTTGGAGGAAAAACCTCTTCATTTTTCACCTCAAAATGGCATTCATTCTTTGCCACCCGTGTCAGGATTACCTCACATCGAAGGCCTTTTCCGTCTGTCACATATACAACATCCCCCTCCTTGTGTCGCAAAACCTGCACACAATGTCTGTATTCTTCATTTTCCAACGAAAATATTTTTTCTTTTAGTAATTTCTGGTAAAAAAGGTGCATAAATTGTCCTGTTACTTTAATATTTTTGCAAAAACACTCAAATTACGTTTAAAAAAATGGCTCATCTACGTTTTAGTGCACTGGATTTGGTGCAATCAAGGCAAAAAGTGGAAGTAACTGCCCCTTCCAGTAAAATTTCTGATTATTTTGGTGAATTAACATTCAACCGGAAACAAATGCAAGCTAGTCTGTCTCCGGAAATTTTTAAGAAAGTCGATTATGCAATTAATAATCGGAAAAAGATCGATTCAGAAACTGCCGATGCTGTAGCTGCAGCCGTCAGGGTTTGGGCGATGAACAAGGGGGTTACCCACTTCACTCACTGGTTCCAGCCACTTACCGGCTCTACCGCTGAAAAACACGACTCCTTTTTTGACCCTTCCAAGGGAATTGAAAACCTAAAAGGAGGAGAATTGGTACAGCAGGAACCCGACGCATCCTCATTTCCAAGCGGTGGTATCCGAACCACATTTGAGGCCCGCGGATATACTGCATGGGATCCTTCCTCTCCAATCTTTATTTATGGCAGTACGCTTTGTATCCCTACAATTTTTGTTTCCTATACCGGCGAAGCACTGGATTACAAAGCCCCTTTGCTTAAGGCACTGGATGCTGTAGATACGGCTGCCACACGTGTTTGTAAGTTATTTGATCGTAACATCTCTAACGTGAGTGCTTCACTGGGATGGGAGCAGGAATATTTTGTGGTCGATAAAGCCCTTTTTGATGCCCGTCCGGATTTGGTGTTGGGTGGCCGCACGGTATTCGGACACAACCCCGCTCGCGGACAGCAGTTGGATGATCATTATTTTGGCACCATCCCTTCCCGCATTTACGATTTCATGAAAGATTTTGAAATCCATGCACACCAGCTGGGTATCCCCGTCAGGACCCGTCACAACGAGGTAGCTCCTTCCCAGTTTGAAGCAGCTCCCATGTTTGGCCCGGTAAACGTGGCAACAGACCAAAACCAGTTACTGAAGGATGTCATGAACCGTGTTTCCGGCAAACACAACCTTAAGGTACTCTTCCATGAAAAGCCTTTTGCCGGGCTTAACGGAAATGGAAAGCACAACAACTGGTCGTTGATGACCGACACAGGAATCAACCTTTTCCAGCCTACCAGCAGTGCACGTGAAAACCTGCTATTCCTTACCTTCCTGGTAACAACCATAAAAGCCGTACATGAATATGCAGATTTGTTACGCGCCACCATTGCTTCAGCAGCCAATGATTACCGACTGGGTGCCAATGAAGCCCCTCCTGCCATTATTTCCGTTTTCCTTGGGTCTACATTAACAAAAGTCCTGGACGAACTGGAAAGCAACGGCAATGTGAAAATTGACAAAGGTGACAACCTGTACATGAAGTTGGGTATCGACCAGATTCCGGAAATTATCATGGACAATACCGACCGGAACCGTACCTCGCCTTTTGCCTTCACCGGAAATAAATTTGAATTCAGGGCAGTAGGAAGTGATGCAAACGTTTCGAACCCAATGACTGTTCTCAACCTGATTGTGGCAGAGCAATTAACGGATTTCTATGCACGCGTGACCAAATTGATGGACAAAGGAACCGAGCGCAGGCTTGCAATCATCGAAGTACTGAGAGACTACATCAAAACATCGAAAGCCATCCGGTTTGAAGGAGACGGATATAGCGAAGAATGGGCAAATGAGGCCAAAAAAAGAGGCTTGTCAAACATCAAAGACACCCCTCGCGCCCTTGATTTCATTGTTTCGGACAAATCAAAAAAAGTATATGCCAAACATGGCGTATTAAGTGAAATTGAGCTGGAAGCCCGTCATGAAATCATGTTGGAAAACTACATCATGAAAGTTCAGATCGAATCCAGGGTGATGGGTGACCTTGCCACCAACCACATCATTCCTACTGCCATTACCTACCAAAACAAATTGTTGCAAAACGCCAACGGCCTGAAGGAACTTGGCATTGATGCTTCAGAAATCATCAAAACCATACAGGAAATATCGACACACGTAAGCAAAGTAAGAAAGCTGACACACGATATGACCGAAGAACGCAAGCGTATCAATAAAATTGAGGATTCACGGGAAAAGGCAGTC
>JAOUOM010000504.1 GCA_029880385.1 Cyclobacteriaceae bacterium
ATCCCCAATTGTTCCGTCCATGAGTACCGAATTCCAGTGTTTCTTGTTCATATGATAGCCGGGACGTACCGCCATATGTTCTTCCCGCAGGCGGATTGCCCGTTCCGGATCACATTTTACATTGATATACGCATATGTCTCCACATCGACCAGGGCAAACATTTTGCCCATCACCTTAAAAACCAGTGTGTTTTTATCAAACGGAAAACTCTCACTACTCCCCGGCTTGGCCAGGCAATAATCCCTGAAATCTTCAATATTCATGGCATTGACAGGTTATTTGTTAGTATTCAGTTAATTACCCTGGGTCGTGTTAGCGAGAGGCGGACTGGAATATATGCATAAAGTTCACTATTTAGCCGGATAAATTATTTGTTTTATCCTAAATTTGCGCCTCCATTCGGGTGAATGGCATTTTATGCTAATAACGTATAAGATGATTGTAAAACAAAAAACCTTGTATCGCAACTGATCCGATGGGATGCATTGAAAAGACAGGATATTTTTAAAATGGCAGAAGAAAACAACGAGCCGCTTCAGGAAAAAGCACAAACTGAAGTAATCAAAGAAAAACCCGCAGTAACCAACTGGGAAAACCTTGACAATTCGGGATTTGGTGATGAATACACCGAACAGGACCGAAAAGACATGGAATCCATGTATGAGGCCACCCTTAACCAAATCACGGAAAAAGAAGTGATCAAAGGTACGGTGGTAGGCATTACCGATCGTGATGTGATCGTAAACATTGGATTCAAATCAGACGGATTGGTCTCCCTTTCCGAATTCCGCGACATTGAAAACCTGAAACCTGGTGATGAAGTAGATGTTTATGTCGAAGAGCAGGAAAATGCCAATGGCCAGCTGATCCTGTCAAGGAGAAAAGCAAAAATTGTAAAGGCGTGGGAAAACATCCAGTCCGCCCTTGACCAGGACACCGTAATCGAAGGTATGGTAAAACGTCGTACCAAAGGTGGTTTGATCGTAGACGTATTTGGTGTGGAAGCATTCCTTCCCGGTTCACAAATCGACGTGAAACCTATCCGCGATTTTGATGTGTTCGTTGGAAAGAAAATGGAAGTGAAAGTGGTGAAAATAAACTACGCAAATGATAACGTAGTGGTTTCGCACAAAGTGCTGATAGAAAAAGACCTTGAGAAGCAAAAAGCTGAAATCCTCAACAACCTTGAAAAAGGTCAGGTACTGGAGGGTGTTATCAAAAACATGACCAATTTCGGTGTGTTCATCGATTTGGGTGGTGTAGACGGATTGCTTCACATTACCGATATCTCATGGGGTCGTATCAACCACCCTGAGGAAGTACTCAACCTTGATGATACCGTGAAAATCGTTGTTCTTGATTTTGACGATGACAAGCGCAGGATCTCACTTGGCATGAAGCAATTGACGGCTCATCCATGGGATTCCCTTGACGAGAAAATCGAAATCGGATCTCGTGTGAAAGGTAAAATCGTAAATGTAGCCGACTATGGTGCATTCCTCGAAATCATACCTGGCGTTGAAGGCCTCATCCACGTAAGTGAAATGTCATGGTCACAACACCTCCGCAACCCACAAGACTTTATGGGTGTCAGTGACGAGCTCGAAGCGGTAGTCCTTACCATCGATCGTGACGAACGAAAAATGTCGCTGGGCATCAAGCAACTGACCGAAGACCCTTGGACCAAGCAGGACCTGCTAACCAAATATGCCGTAGGTACCCGTCACAAAGGAGTGGTTAGAAACCTGACAAACTTTGGTCTGTTTATCGAACTGGAAGAAGGTATCGATGGACTGGTACACGTCTCTGACCTGAGCTGGACCAAGAAAATCAAACATCCTTCCGAATTCGTGAAAGTAAACGATGAACTGGAAGTGGTCGTGATGGAACTGGATACTGAAAACCGTCGATTGGCCCTTAGCCACAAGCACCTGGAAGAAAATCCATGGGATACGTTTGAGTCTGTATTTAGCAGGGGATCGGTACATAAATGTACCATCATCAGCAAATCTGACAAAACAGCGTTCCTTGAACTTCCCTATGGACTTGAAGGACAGTGTTCGCTCAAAAACCTTCAGAAAGAAGACGGAACAAATGCGACCGATGGCGAAACCCTCGACTTTACCGTGATCGAATTTGCGAAAGAAGAAAAACGAATTACCCTTTCGCACACTGGTACTTTCATGGAGAGCGCAGACGTACAGCCTAAGAAAAAGAAGGCAAAAGGAAATACATTGACCAAGATCAATCAGGAATCCGAAAAATCAACCCTCGGTGACCTTGAGGCACTTTCTGCTCTGAAAGAACAGATGGACGATGCGGCCAATGCAGCTCCTAAAGCCAAAAAAACCAAGGCAAAAGCCACGAAAACAGAAGAAGCTGACCAGGCAGAAGCGGCAGACAAGGCAGCCGGTGATGCAGAAGCTCCTACTGAATAATAAATTCTGAAAATTTTAGCGGAAGGGATCAATTCCCTTCCGCTATTTTCAGTAAAAAGCGTAAGTTTGCGCATCCTTTCTCAGGGTTCCGTGGCCGAGTGGCTAGGCAGAGGTCTGCAAAACCTCCTACAGCGGTTCGAATCCGCTCGGAACCTCTTCAGACGAACCACCCCCTCATTTGTGATCAAATCAGGGGGTGTTTTTTTTATCACGCAGTTTCAATCGGGCTTTCACATACCCGGGTTTGCTGCCGGTAAAAGGCACAGGTATGGCTGCCCAGCCCCGGCAGTA
>JAOUOM010000505.1 GCA_029880385.1 Cyclobacteriaceae bacterium
GGATGGGAAAATTATTGGGAAATACACAGGAGAGGAGAATGATTTTTATAAAAAGATTGATGAAATATTAAAACAATAAGCATATACGGGGAAAATTTGTCTAAGGATTAATGGACAAAAAAAACCACCGCCGCACGCGTTTCGCGTGTGTCCTCATCGAACAGCCCGATTTTATGTCTCCTTTACTCCCTGTCCTCCTCGCAGTTTTTAGTGTTCACAAACAAAAATTGACAGGCTTGTGGCCCCAAAGCTGGCGCACGCGTTTCGCGTGTGTCCCCTAACTTGGTGTAGTTTATAAAAAAAGAAAGCACCAGGCATAGCATTCGCTATGCCTTTGCTATTTCATTGCTATCGTAGCAATAAGAAAAGCAGTCATAAGAGAGCGTAGTAAACACTACGCTTAGGGTTTGTTCGAAAATGCATGATTTGCTTTCGTCGCAATAAGAAAAGCAACCATACAAAAGCGTAACAACGTGCCTACGGGTGGCCGGTAAAGGGCCCTTGAGCCTGCTACCTAGCCCCGATCGTGGGTAGCACGCTGGCCCCTGCGCGGAGAGCGGGCGTACAGCAGCCAAATGGCCAGCCAGTTCCGCTCCAAATGGTTTTCCGTACGTTTAATTTTTCAACACGTAGCTTTCGACGGGGTTGTTGTTACGCTGCCCGCCGGATAGAAATGCGTAAACGCATGACGAAATAGCACATATGATCGCAGCCCGTTGTTGGTGTATTCACAAACAAAAATTGACAGGCTTGTGGCCCCTGCCAACCATGACACGCTTTCCGTTTTCACATCCTGACCACTACATACGGGATGGCCGGCAATGCGCGGTATACGGACCGCAGGTCGTCCAGGGGAAGTGCCAGTGTGATGGTCGGCGTATAATCCGGAATCGTGCCCTGCGAAAGCCCCAGAAACATACGTTCTGCATCCTGCCGGACCAGCTGCCGCCTGAAGGCACGACCTACCTTCACCGACTCTGGCGTATCCAGGCTGTCCTGCTCCAGGACAAGCCGTATGCCATATTCCATGTCCATCAGCAAAAACCCGGGGTTTTGGATGAGGGTATCGGGCTTGAACGCATTGAGTGACGCTTCCATGGTGTCTTTGGGTGCCTGGCGCTCTACGATGGGTTCCTTCACGATAGTGGAATACTGACCGGTGACCTGCACAGGCACTGAAAACATCCGGCTATAGGCTATCGGGGAGAGCTTCGACAGGACATCATCCTGCTCAAAACCACTGATGCGGGACGAATGGATCACGACCCCATGGATGGCCAGCATGACCGTACTGTCCGGCAGGCTGATGATCATGGCAATGGAATCGTAAGCTGCCAGCGCCAGCAGGGCCTTTTTGTAGGCGGCTTCTTTGAGCAAAGGCCCGAGCCCTGCTGCCTGGTAGGCACTGTCAACGTGTGCCATAAATAGCGAATCGGCCACTGCGGCCTGTTCGTAGGCCCGCAGTTTCCTGGCCGGGGCAGCCCCAATCATGGTCAGTACGATGAGCACGAGCCCCAGTAGTACATAGACCGATAGTCTGATTATCCTTTTTACCATGTGTCCAATCGGTTTGCTTAATAAATGTAGACCTTCGCTCCTATGGGAAGGGATTTGAATACCAGTTCCAGGTTCTCGTCGTTGAGGCGGACGCACCCGTGCGTTACCGGCAGGCCGATAAACCGCTGAAACAGCGTACCGTGGATCAAATAGCCATCGCCCAGGCTAAGGGAATAATCGCCCAGTACCCCATATTCGAAGCGCGAGGAATGGTTGGGCGAAGGGACGGGCAGGCCTTCTTCCACAAATGCCCAGTCCGGCTTCTTCCATACCGGTGACCGGGTTTTGTTGCGTATCCTGAATTCCCCCTTGGGCGTCTTGAACATCCATTGCTGCTTGTCGCCGTTTTTCAACAACGTATAACTCCCCGTGGAGCATTTGTCGGTTTTTATGAGCTGGGTGCCTTTGTACAGCGAAAATTCATTGGCTGCCGTATTGATCACCAGGTAGTGGGATTTGGGTGTCCTGGCAGCAATTTTTTTATCCATTTCCTCAATTTCCTGCTGCAGCAATGCGCCGGCCTGCCCGGCAGGCTCCTGATCAGCCCCTCTATCGGCCACCAGGACCAACGACACATACCGCACCACGTTCGGGTACATGTACAGGGCACTGGCAATACCCAGCCATAGTCCAGCCGGGAGCAGGATGCGCCGGATGCCCGGCACCCTTTGGGCAAAGCCCGCCGATCCCCACAGATTGATCAGCCTTTTGGGGAAGGAAACGACGGATAGGTGAAAATTAGCGAACAGGTTCATGTTTCCATTTTATTTTGTGATGTCATCAAACGACCGGAGCGAACCGACAATGATGATCTCCGTGCCGGTCGCACATGCGGCGTACACATCGTCCATGTCATCATTGGTCAGGGCGATGCACCCATCGGTCCAGTCTATGCCTTTGCCCCCATCACCGTGTATTTCGATCAGGTTGCCGATGGAAGCGTTCTTTCCGATGGTTCCATCTTTTTTGTTTTTTTCAAATCGCCTGATGTCGTCTTCGTTCGGGTAGTTGATGAGAAGGGCTTTGTAGTATTTGGTTTCGGGGTGGGCTTTTTTGCGCAAGACTTTGTAGCTCCCTTCCGGAGTGGCCTTGTCGCCACGGTAGTTTTTATCGCCGATCCAGTTTGAGCCCAGTTCGGCCTCAAATTGTCCCGTGCGCTTGCCGTTGCGGT
>JAOUOM010000507.1 GCA_029880385.1 Cyclobacteriaceae bacterium
AACCCATTGCCAAAAACCCGTATGAATTGTTTTACCTGAGTGACCAGCGGGGAATCACCAATTTGTTCAGCTATTCCTTTCTCGATTCCACGTTTCATCAGATCACCAATTTTGACCGTACTGTGCAGGATTACGACCTGCATTTTAATGATGACCGGATGCTATACCTACTGCTGGAGAGAGGAGCCGAACAAGTCTATCTAAACAAAGAAATGGACCTGGATCAAAACAGGTTTTCGCCCCAAACTGCCCGTCAACGCATGTTACAGGCACAATACGTAACCGAAATATATAACCGCCGCCAGCTGAAGGCCAAACAGGAAGAAAAAAAAGAAAAGCGGGAAACAGAAGCCCTCCCCAAAGTGGACACGATGCTTACGGGCTCTAATGAACCCGGGATCGACCCGGAAGATTTTCGGTTTGAAGGGGAACCCGAAAACGACCTGATTGATACCGATAATTACCGGTTTTCCGACAAAGTCAACACCAACCAGTTTCGTCCGGAATCCTTTTTTACCAATTACCAGCGGTTAGAACTCGACGAAAAAATCATAGGGCCCATTCCCTATATTCCACAGTTCAGCTTTAACCAGCTGACCACTTCCTTTGCGGTAGATCCCATACGGGGTATCGGTCTAGTACTGGAAACACAGATAAGCGATGTACTGGGCAACCACAAGTTGAAAGGAGGGGGTTTTGTGGTGCGCGACCTTAGCCAGGGGGATATTTATGCGGAATACGATTTTCTGAAATACTGGATGGATCTAAAACTTCGCATTGACCGCAAGTCATATTTTTTTGAAGGAAACGGCGAGGATGAAAACAACCTTCGACAAAGGAACAACCTCTCAAAAATTTCAATTGGGGCTTCTGTGCCGCTTTCCAACTGGTTCCGCATTGAATTCAATCCATTCTATGCACAAACCGAATTCAGAAACCTGCATTATTCGGCCGTTATCAACCGTGCACCAAATGATTATGCCCCAAATGAAAAACTGGGCTATGCAGGGTTTGAGGCCAGGTCCGTCTTTGACAATACCATCGACAAAGGGTTTAATATGATACAGGGTACCCGGGCGTCATTGGAGTTTATCAAGTATCAAAACCTGCAAACCGTAGAAAAGTCATTTGGAAATATCCGGTTTGATTTGAGGCACTATCAGCCCGTCTACAAAAGCCTCACGTTAGCCACACGCATTTTTTATGGACAATTTGTTGGCCAAAACCCGCAGAAATACATGCTTGGGGGCATCCCAAACTGGCTGGGCTTTTACCGTACACACCCGCACCCTTCCAACGACCCCCTGGCCCCTGACAATTCGGTCAATTTGGGCCATGTGCTTTTTTCAGAATTTGTCTACAACCTGAGAGGATTTCAATACAACGAAAAATACGGCGCATCTTCTTTTCTTGTAAACACAGAACTCCGTGTTCCGGTATTTCAACTCATGAGCAAGGCACCCCCTACGTCCAACTTCCTCCGCAATTTTGTGATTGTGCCATTCTTTGACATGGGGTCTGCCTGGACAGGACTTCCCCCCATCAAAGCAGAAAACAGCGAAAACACCATTGTATATAAACCAAAAAATCCTTCGTTTTCGGCAGAAATATCAAACTTTAGAAACCCCTGGCTCTCCAGCTACGGGATCGGCATGCGAACCGTATTGCTGGATTATTACATTAAAATCGACTACTCACGGCCGATACTGGACATGAAATATTTGAATTCCAGAATTACCCTATCTGTGGGCTTAGACTTTTAAATTTGCAACATGATATATTCCATGACCGGGTTTGGGTCTTCTGAAGAAGTGACCCCCACGTATTCCCTACGGGTTGAAATCAAAACCCTGAACAGCAAGTTTTTTGACCTCTCACTCAAAATCCCAAAAGAATTCAATGCCTGGGAAATGGAAATAAAGGGGCTGCTTGAAAAGGGGCTGAAACGAGGCAAGGTAAATTTCACGCTTGAGTTTACCCCTGTCAGCTGGACAGAGCCACCGGTACATATCGACGAAGGCCTTTTTGTTACGTTTTTCGAACGGTTCCGCTCGTTGGCCGAACGGGTAAACAGCACGGAAAATGACCTCTTCAAGCTGGCATTATATGCGCCGGGCGTAATGGTGGCACGCGAAAACCTGGATGGACTGATCCAGTGGGCATCTGTATGCAAAACCATTCAGCTGGCCATTGAAAAATGCAATGCATTTAGAAAAGAAGAAGGACGCAACCTGGAAACTGCCTTAATTACAGCCAAACAACAAATCGCCAATGGACTGGAACAAGTAAAGGAATTGGATCCAAAACGAATTCAAACAATCCGTGACCGCATCAAAAACTCGCTGGCCGAAATTGAGGACAAAACCAAATCAGATCCCAACCGCTTTGAGCAGGAACTGATCTATTACCTTGAAAAACTAGACATAAGCGAAGAAAAAGTGAGGCTGGCCAGTCATCTTGAGTTTTTTGACAGTGTTCTGGCTGATGAGGAAGCAAATGGGAAAAAACTGGGTTTCCTTACCCAGGAATTGGGTCGTGAAATCAATACCATCGGATCCAAGGCCAATGATGCCGAAATCCAGCGGTCTGTCATTCGCATGAAAGAAGAATTGGAAAAAATAAAGGAACAAATACTGAACGTCCTGTAAAGGACGGGGTGATCCGGGATTTTGATGAATGATGAACACACCAAAATCCCAGTAACCCAAACCCCTACTGGGCAGCTAC
>JAOUOM010000506.1 GCA_029880385.1 Cyclobacteriaceae bacterium
ATGGCATACGGTCACTTTGCCCGATGAAGTATTTTCCAAACTTTCGCCGGATTTTTCCGATATCCGCATGTATGGGTTCACGTCCCAAAACGATACCGTTGAGGCACCCTATGTCCTGCAGGTGGCCAGGGGAAGGTTCATAGACCGTCCGGCAGAATTCCGAATAATAAATCCTTCGCGGGGGGCAAATGGCTATTACTTTACATTTGAAATACCTGCCGTTGAGCCCATCAACGAAATCCGATTGACGTTTGAACAACAAAATTTTGACTGGCGTCTGGCATTAGAAGGCAGTCAGGATAATCAGCAATGGTACACCATCGTAGATGATTACCGGATACTTTCCATTCAGAATGATCGAACCTCGTTCCAGTATACCAAAGTGTCCTTCCCCTATTCCAGTTATCGCTATTACCGTGTGCGGATCGACAGTCGGGAAAAGCCCGGATTGCTTTCTGCCGGTATCCGCCTTCAACAGGAAGAAGGGGCCAGCTACCGGGAGTATAGGGGAAATGTATCGGTGCGAACAAACAAAAAGGAACGTCAAACGGAAATTGACCTGGAATTGGCAGACATTGTCCCTGTCAGCTACCTGAAAGTCCATTTTACAGACAGTTTGGACTACTATCGGCCTGTGACCATCAGCTACCTCTATGACAGTGTGAAAACGGATGTCGGCTGGCAATATGCATATCACACATTGACTTCCGGTACATTGAGTTCCTTTGAGGAAAATGTCTTCGTATTCAACAGCACACTGCTCAAGCGGATCAAAATTACCATTCATAACGATGACAATGCGCCCTTGTCCTTTGGTTCCGTTACTGCCAAAGGATATGTCCATTCCCTTGTGGCGAGATTTCGTGAACCGGCTACATATTTTCTCTATTATGGCAATGCCCACGTCAGTAAACCACGATACGACCTGGGGCTTTTCACTGACAAAATACCTGTAGCTATGACCAGCCTTGTACTGGGCAATGAACAATCCATTGTCAAAAAAGCAGCACCCCCGACAGAACCCCTGTTTGTGAATGAGCGATGGTTGTGGGGAATTATGACGTTGATTATGGTGATATTGGCCGGCTTTTCAATCAAAATGATCAGGAAAGATTAGGCAGAATATACACCAGCAAGAAGCAGGTACTTCTAAGCTGTGGATTCGGGTTCGTATGATCCAAATCATACAAAAGCCTTCGAATCGGTTTCAAATTTGCGCCTGGTCATCACAATCCGAACAGCGGAATTAATCACCCGTTTACTTTCGGTCAAATCAAGAAAAACATGAGCAATGAAATAAGCGCATCCACACAGTTTACTCCGGTTGACCAAATCGAATACATGGATCATTCGGTAGTCAGCAAAACCATTATCAAAAAACCTGCAGGCAACATCACTTTATTTGCTTTTGACAAAGGGGAAGGTTTGGCCGAGCATAGTTCGCCGCATGAGGCAATTGTCCAGCTACTGGATGGCAAAGCAGAAATCATGATTGGAGGAACCCCGTATCTGCTCGGGTCTGGCCAGTGCATAATTTTGCCAGCCAATGTCCCCCATGCCCTCAAGGCAAATGAAAGATTCAAAATGATGCTGACCATGATCAAGAATTAAGCCTCGGGAAAGCGGGCAAGGATATCACAGGCGAGTACAATCCGATGGATTTTGAACCATCAGAAGGATCATACAGGCTGATACAGGGACGTATATTCCGTTTCTCCCTGAGGGGTGAGGTATGGAAACAGTGATTGCAGAATCATCTGGCCATACAAATCCAAGGTATCTTTGGTAATGTCCGTTTCTGAAACAGCGGCGGATGAAATCCAGAAATCCAGTAAAATTGAAAGGCGCATGTATAAAAATTTATATTCGTCAGGAAGCCTTTCCGGTCTCATCGTACCATTGGATACCAGCTGTGAAATCAACTCGAAAAACTGATTTTCCCTGGTTAATGACAGAGTTTTATGATGGGCTTTTATTTCAGGGTGGCCTTTCATCACGTGCACAAAATCAAGCATAAAAAAACGATATTCGTACAGGATGGCAATCATCGATGTGGTGATCGTGAACAGGACCGACAGGCTCACCGTACCAACAAGCCGCGTATCCAACCGTGCATTGATCTTCTCGACCAGTTGCCTGTATAGCTCATGGACAATTTCTTCCCTCCTTTTGAAATGATAGGTAAGGTTGCCGGGACTGATGCCTGCCCGCTCTGCAATCATACGCTGGGAGACATTGGCTATGCCGTATTCATTGAAAAGAGCAAGTGATACTTCTGCTATTTTACCTTTTGTATTTCCCATGATGGTCGGTCATTGTTTTGGTCGGTTGCACGTATATCCTGCGACTTTACCTTTAAAAACTGATTTTCCCCTAAAAATAATTGGTTTAGTACGAATGATCTAATTAATAACAATAGTACATTTGTCCTAATTATTTTTTTGACCAAATAAGTCACTATTCGCTGTGAAAAACATTGTCATCATCGGAGCGGGAATTGGGGGACTGACCACCGCCATTGCGTTAAAACAAAAGGGATTTCAGGTAAGCATCTATGAGCAAGCCAGCGAAATAAAACCAGTGGGTGCGGGAATTCTCCTCGCAAACAATGCCATGCAGGTCTATGAAAAGCTGGGCCTACGGCAGGAGATTGAGGAAGCCGGGAACATCATTTCATCCCTCAACATTACAAAAAAGGACCTCTCGCCAATTTCCAAAATGTCGATG
>JAOUOM010000508.1 GCA_029880385.1 Cyclobacteriaceae bacterium
TCAGTATGCCGTATTGGAAGCCGGTAAAAAATTTGTACCGGCCTGATCAAAATATGCTAAACTGAAAAACTCTCCCCACAACCACATGTGCGTGTGGCATTTGGATTGATAAACTGAAACCCCTTTCCATTCAGTCCATCACTAAATTCCAGTACAGTGCCCATCAGGTAAAGCAGGCTTCGTTTGTCCACGATGATTTTAATCCCTTTGTCTTCAAATACATCGTCTTTGTCGGTTACGGCATCATCAAAAAGCAGGTCGTACATCAAACCGGAACAACCGCCGCCTTTTACGGCTACACGAACGTGGTGATCAGTCGTGTGGCCTTCTTCTGCCCGCAGGTGCATGATTCTTTCTTTTGCTTTATCTGTTACCTGGATCATATTCATATTTGTTCAAAGTAAGATGAAGTCGAGGGATTAACCTTTACACAATGCTAAAAGTTTCGCCATCTTTGCGAAAGTAAACATATTCTGGCATACATGATACGTGTGGAACATATTGGTATTGCGGTCAAAGACCTAAAACAGGTGAATGCACTTTACAGGAAGTTGTTTGACCGGCCGGCTTACAAATCGGAAAAAGTGGAATCCGAACAGGTGGAGACCAGCTTTTTTGAGATTGGGGGTACCAAAATCGAATTCCTTGAAGCAAGCGGTCAGGATAGTGCCATTGCAAGGTTTATTGAAAAAAAAGGGGAAGGGATTCATCACCTTGCCTTCGAAGTGGACGATCTCATAGCCGAAATGTCCCGTCTGCGTGCAGAGGGATTTCAGTTGATCAATGACGAGCCGAAAAGAGGGGCAGACAATAAACTGGTTTGTTTCATTCATCCCAGATCCACCCAGGGTGTACTGGTAGAACTATGTCAGGAGATAAAGGAATCATGAGTAAAGAAAATCGTACCGAAATAGGTGATCTGGGTGAGTTTGGACTGATCGAAAAGATTGCGGCCCTGGTTGTTCCGACGCAGGCCTCCACCATTAAAGGAATTGGTGATGATGCTGCCGTGTTTAGGGCAACGGATGAAAAATACACGCTGTTGAGTACCGATATGCTGCTGGAAGGCATTCATTTCGACTTGTCGTACATGCCACTCCAGCACCTGGGCTATAAGGCCGTGGCTGTAAATGTGTCGGATATTGCTGCCATGAATGGCATTCCCCGACAACTTACGGTCAATCTTGGACTGAGCAACCGGTTTTCGGTAGAGGCAGTCGAAGCACTGTATAAGGGAATAGCAGCTGCTGCCGATGCGTTTGATGTAGATGTGGTAGGGGGCGACACTACCGCATCGCCATCCGGGCTGGTCATTTCGGTTACTGTATTTGGTGAAACCACCCCTGATCAGGTCGTGTACCGAAGTGGGGCCAATGAAAATGACATTGTGTGTGTGACCGGCGATTTGGGTGCTGCCTACATGGGTCTTCAGGTATTGGAGCGTGAAAAACAGGTGTATATGACCCAGCCGGATATGCAGCCGGATCTGGAAAAATATAATTACATCGTTGGTCGGCAATTGCGTCCCAATGCCCGAATGGATATCGTACATGAACTCGCGGAAAAAGGGTTACGTCCCACTTCCATGATTGATGTGTCGGATGGGTTGGCTTCCGATTTGTTTCACCTGTGCAAAGCATCGGGACTTGGTGTGAGTGTGTACGAAGATAAGCTGCCCATTGATGCCCAGACCTATGAAACGGCGGCCGAATTTGGTATTGACCCGAATACATGTGCCATCAATGGGGGTGAGGATTACGAATTGCTGTTCACCATCAGCCAGGATGATTTTGAAAAGATTAAAAACCATGCCGACATCCATACCATTGGCTATATGCACGCCCCCGAAAAGGGTCGGGTATTAGTGACCAGAAACCAGGCAGTGGTGGAATTAAAAGCACAGGGGTGGAAACATTTCTGAATCCACCCCCGGGAAGTAAGAATCGAACAAGTATTACGCTTCGGTTTCCAGACGCACATTCAACACAAATTCATCATATATGACCGTATCGCCAAGGTTGTCAAAAAAGCTTTCGGATCGGTAACGTATATCAAATTCCGAACGGTCGATCGTGATTTCGGAAGTTGCATAATAGCGGCCGTTTTTTTTCTCTACCGAGGCGGGAAAACTGATTTCCCTGGTTATGCCTTTGATGGTCAGGTTTCCGGAAACATTGAATTGGCCCGGGCCCAGTGGGACTACACGGGTAATTTCGAAGATGGCCAATGGGTGGCTGCCTACACCGAAAAAGTCATCGGATTTTAAGTGGTTTTCCAGTTTTTGCCTGTATTCACCACTGAGGTCTGTGTCGGTAATGGTCGTCATATCTACCGAAAATGAACCACCTGCCAGTTGCTCCTTATCCATGATAAGTTGTCCGCTTTTCAGCTGGACTATTCCGGTATGACTTCCTCCGACCTTACGGGCTGTCCATTGAATTTTGCTTTTTGTGGGATCTATCTGTCGCGTTTCCGGCGCCAGGTTGATTCCCCCCATGAGTAGTTGAAAGCTGAGTAATAATGCGAGCATAATCATTTTTGTTTGGTTATAAAATATGTACATACATACAAATGCTAAACGAGCCTTTTCGGATTAAGTTTTCAGAAGTAAAAATTAAATTTTACAGGGGAAAGGGCGAGGCCAGGGATCCGTATGTTAGTTTTGCCAACCAACTTATCAAAAGCAATGATCATTATCGATAAAACCGTGATTTCCAGC
>JAOUOM010000509.1 GCA_029880385.1 Cyclobacteriaceae bacterium
AAATCTAGCGTAATGAATACAACCAGAAGAAAATTTATCATAAACTCGGGGCTTGCTGCTGCCGGGGCCTTTGTTTTGCCAGCCTGTACATCAGGGACATCTACCTCATCTGCCGGGGAACTGGCGCAAGAAGCGGTATCCGAAACCAAAAAGAAAGTAGGGTTGCAATTGTATACCCTTCGAAATGAGATCAACGTGGACCTGCCGGGCACTATCAAACAAGTGGCTGATACGGGTTACAACTACCTCGAATTGTTTGGTTATGGCAACCGCAGCTATTTTGGCATGCCCGCTGCCGAATTTTACCAGTTGATCAAAGACAATGGACTGGAAGCCAGGAGTAGCCATCATGGTTCGGGCGTACTGAACAATGAGGTACAGGGCAGCCTTTCCAATGGATGGGAGCAAGCCGTGGAAGATGCGGCTTCGGCCGGGCAACAGTTTATGGCCTTAGCCTATTTGCAGGAAGGCGAGCGGGATACCCTGGACAAATACAAAAAACTGACCGAATTGCTCAACAAAGCCGGACAGGTATGCAAAGATGCCGGTATCCAGTTTTGCTATCACAACCATGCCTTTGAATTTGAAGAACTGGAAGGCGAAATCCCGATGTACCATATCCTAGACAATACAGATCCGGAATTGGTAAAAATGGAACTTGATATTTACTGGATCACCCGTGCGGGTTTCAATACCCTCGAGTTTTTTGACAAATATCCGGGCCGTGTGCCGCTGTGGCATGTGAAGGATATGGATAATACACCCGAACAGAAATTTGCAGAGGTAGGGACAGGTGTGATCGATTTCAACAGCATTTTTGCACAGGCAGAAAAAGCGGGAATGAAGTCATTCTTTGTAGAGCAGGATGTATCACAAGCTCCAATCGAAAGTATCAAACTATCATATAAAAATATTCAATCGATCGGATGAAATATGGATTAGGGTGCCTGGCACTCTTTATTATTGTTGGGCTCCAGGCTCAGTCCATTGATGGCAGAATTGTAGACGCTATCAATGGACAACCCCTGGGCGGGGCAACTGTGCAGATGAAGGGAGATGTATCGGGGGCAGTTGCCGATGAGGAAGGTTATTTTACTATTGCAGGGCTGAATCCGGCCCGCTATCAGCTTACGGTCAGTTTTTTGGGCTACCGTTCCCGTGAAATTTCGGATGTATGGGTAAAGGCAGGAAAGATAACCTCCATGGAAATACGCATGGAACGGGATGCTAAAGTACTGGACCAGGTAGAAGTGGTGGACAAAAGTGCCATGATGGTACCCGGCCGACGCACCATTACCGAGGAACAAATCAACCGGTTTGCCGCCAGTTATTATGACCCGGCAAGGCTAATGACTACTTCCCCGGATGTAGCCCTCACCAATGACCAGAGTAATGAAATTTCGGTTCGCGGTATTTCACCAAATTATAATGTGTGGCGACTGGAAGGTGCCGAAATAGTGAACCCAAACCATACACCCAATGCCGGGACGTTTTCGGATCAGCCGGCAGGTACCAGTGGAGGGGTAAATATATTGAGCGCACAGATGCTGGCCAATTCGTCGTTTCAATACGGTAGTTTGTCCAATGACATGGGCAATAGTGTGGGTGGTATATTTGATATGTACCTCAAGAAAGGGATTTCCGATGATTATCAGTTTACCACGCAGGCATCCTTGATTGGTTTTGATATGGCTGCCGAAGGGCCACTGGCAAAGGGTTCCCGAAGTTCGTTTAGTGCTAATTACCGGTACTCGTTTACGGGTTTATTGACGGGTTTTGGCGTTGATTTTGGTGGCGAATCCATCGGGTTTCAGGATGTGTCGGCGAATCTGAATTTTCCGGGTAAAAAAGGGGGCAACCTAAAGGTATTTGGCGTCGGGGGTGCCAGCTATAACAATTTCACGCACCTGCCATTTGATCAGTCTGCCAGGGAAAAAGACCGTAAAGACATTTACTACGATGGCAAAATGGGATTAACGGGTGCCAGATATGAAAAAAACGGGTTTACCGGTACGGTCATTTATTCCGGCTTTGCCAACAGGCGACAGGAAACCCTCTATAATACGCAGGATTCCCTGGTGTTTGACACCATCGTGAACCGGAATGAAAACCTGCTCAGTACGCACCTGACATATAGTGCGGGGTTGAAGAATGGAAAATTATCCATGGGTGCGATCCATAATGTGTACCATTTTGGCAGCGTTTACCAGGCACTTTTGCAACCGTACCTGAATGTAGAACAGTATTTGAGTGAAAAGATACTGGTAGAAGGGGGCGTAACATTCAATGTTTCCAGCCGGGTCAATGTGGCGGCCGACCCGTACGACCATGTCAGGCTAGACCCAAGGGTTCGCTTTGCATACCTTTTGACGGATTATTCCGAGTTGGCGATCTCGGCAGGCGTGTACTCACAATTGCTGAAGCCCTCGAATTATGTGTTTGCATCGGCCAGAAAGTATGAACCCTATACCGTCAACTCGATGTATGATTTCATCTCTTCACGTCGCTATTTGATTTCATACCGACGTGACAAAGGTGTGATCGGCTGGACCGGAGAGTTGTTTTACTACGATTTTCCGGAAGTGAATTATGTCAATGGGGATGAAACTGTGGCACGGGCATCCACCCATGGGGTGACCCTGAGTGCAGATAAGAATTTTGACGGGAACTGGTACCTGTTGTCGGGCGTGAGCCTGTTTCGTTCTACTTTGTATCAG
>JAOUOM010000510.1 GCA_029880385.1 Cyclobacteriaceae bacterium
GCATGACCGCATAAAAATCCTGCATGAGCGACTCCCGGTCAAAATTTCCCCAAATGGTGATTTTGCGCGGGTTATTCGGACGCTCCTGCCATAGCTCATCGATCATCGTAGGGGCCGGTATCACCTGTGCTTCTCCCCAGTCCTTATTTTTCAGGATGGCCACCGCCACCATGTCAAACAGTGCCCTGGATGGCGGGTCACCGTACATTTGGGCATGAGTAAACAAATCGACCGAGTAATCCCCAAAGCGGGTAAATTCACCCCCATGCCGGCCCGTTACGGCCTCCGACCCGGGACCAACCCCCGGCATCTTTTGTTGAATATCGGAAAACGTGGCTTTCACGGCATCGGATCCGGTCTCCCGGCCATAACGTACCGTCACCATCTCAAACGGCACCTCCTGATCCAGCACATAGTTAAGGGCAGCTATGTCATTACCCAGGTTGTACTCCCCCTTTTCCGGGTAATTGGATCCCAGCCAGACGATCGTTACCCGACTTGCAATATCCGGTGCTTTTTTTAGTGCCAGGGCTATGTTGGTCAACTTTCCCACAGGCAGCAGGACAAGCGGTTGCTCCCGCGGTTGCCGGGCCTCGGCAATGATAAATTCCACGGCTTCTTTTCCGTCATAGTCGTCATCATTCAGGCTGCCGACAATGGCCTCAAACCCTCCATCGGCACCGGAATAGAGGGGCACGCGACCAGCCACACCACACAAGCGAATGATACGCTGAGCTTCTGTATAATGCAGGCCAATCTCACCCCCACTCGGTGTGGCATTGACCGTCACGCCACGCACATCGAAGGTTTCGCCATTAAAAAAAAGATAGGCCATGGCATGCTGGTCGTCCAGTTCGTTATTTGCATCCGTATCAAATACCACCGGGATTCGGGTCGGTGGTGCCACAGGTGTGTTCCCGGCATTTTGGGTATTTTCTGTCTGCGGGGCACACGACCACAGCCAGGCAGTACAAGCCACCAGTCGTACAATCGGGTCTATTTTCATACTAAACATATTGGATCATTGTCGTTCGGCTAAAATAGAAAGATAATAACATCCATCCTTGCCTGTACGGAAGGAAATCATCAGAAATCCGATTTTCCACGCAGCAAGCCCGTCCGATCCGGACAATACGGCCCGCTCCTTTATGGCAACTGCAAGGGGTCCATGCTCCACACTCCATTCCCCCCAAAACCTACCGGTAGCTTCCCGATTTGTTCAACAGCAGGTGCATCGGGAAGCATGGTGGCTGGGTGCTACGCACCACACGAATCCTTAGTTGTTATGCGCTTAATTTTCAGGGTTAATTTCTCTTTTTATCAAATTACTCATGTTTGTGACTTTCCAGCCGTCTTCATTTCTCCTCCATATTCTAGAAGACGTTTCTCTCATCGTGTCTTGAGAAATAGGACTTATGTAAACCAACGTGGTAAAATCATACCCTAGATTTCTGTCCAATAGAATTTGCTCGTCATAAACTCCAATTACCTTCTTCTTAGGCAAATGTGGTCCAAATTTTTCAACTAGTGCATATGTCCATACTTTGTCGTTTTCCCACATCTGTAAATTCTTATCCATCTTCGCCAATATCGCATCTAACTTATCAGCCCCCTCCATTATATCTAGTTGATAAGTCTGACACATTTTTGCAAATTCCTTTTGTTCGTCTTCAGTAATTGGCGTTTCTGAGTTACAGGAAAATAGGAGTATTGTAAACGATAGAAATACGTATTTCATAATAATTAAAGCTTAGTCTTCATTGACATGTTTGTTTTGCACATAACGTGTTGCAACCACAAGTTCGTGGCGGCATTCGAATCCGAAATGTGTCGGCTTGAACTGGCGTTGTGAACGAAGCAAACACTTGCAAGTTCGCACTTCACCCGCCATGACTTGTAGGTGCTGTTACCTGCTGGCTTTCTGTCGTTAGTCAAGTTGTATCTCAATTTTATTTCTTTTAGTGTCAATGTCAAACCAATTTTGTTTGTCTGGGTTTGGAACACATTCCTTAATGTCGAAATTTGTTGCGTATCTACTTAATGCCTTGTTTCCAAATTTCAAAGTCAATTCATATTCTGTTTGTCCGTCTTTGCCGATAAATGCTTTCAATATTACTTGTCTATTGTCATTTACAAATTTTTGAGAATAAGCTATGTCAGGTTGGTTTAACAAAACTCCGTCACACCAAAAGCCTTTGATTTGGTCATTGTCTGAATGCTCAAATGCTTTACAGATTTCATATTCTAAAAATTCACAAAAGTCTTGGTCTAACATTTAGTCTTTTATTTCAGTCGGTTTAAAATCAAAAATTTTAAATATTTCGTCAATGTTTAGTTTGCTGTCTCTCGGCAAGTTTATAGTCGCTATGCCACCAAAGTCAACCTGCCAGAATCCACCCTGTTTCATTATTTCATCTCCTAAAAGTCTGTATTCGGATTCTTTGAATTGCGGAGTAAGAAAAAAGCGTCTTGTAACAAAATCTGAGTCCTTTGTTATTTTTATAATCTCGTGTTTTCCTTCTTTGTTTAGTCGAGTTTCAAATTCAGTTCCAAGTGTCAACCTACAGTTAAAAAGTTCATTTTCTGTCGTTCGAAAAACATTGTCGGAAAGCTGTTCAACTTGTATTGTTGTTGTCAACTTTTCTCGCTTATCGTAAACTTCTATTTCAACTGTCTTTGTTTGCATGGTGTCTGTCTAAGCTTGCA
>JAOUOM010000511.1 GCA_029880385.1 Cyclobacteriaceae bacterium
AAATCGTCAGCGATGTTACCAATGACCTATACGACCGGTAAGCTCTATCAGCCATCTCCACCTCCGTTGCAAAAGCCGGCGGCAATACCCCGCAACAACGCCAGAGTCGGTTTAATAACACCTGCTGGTGCCCTCACGCGTAGTGCCTTTGAAAAGACAGTCAATAACCTGGAACAATTGGGAATGTCGGTATCCTATTCATCCAACCTGCGGGTTCGGGCCGATTTTCTGTCCGGTACCGACCAACAGCGCATTGATGATATCCATTCGTTTTTTTCAAACGACCAGATTGATGCCATTTTATGTGCCCGTGGCGGATATGGAACCACCCGCTTACTGGATTCAATAAATTATGACATCATCCGGGCTAATCCCAAGCCATTCATTGGATATAGCGACATCACAGCCTTGTTATCGGCTTTTTACAAACATGCCGGGCTGGTTTGTTTTCACGGGCCGGTTGGTGCCTCCGAGTTTAACGATTTTACGATCACGTCTTTTCAGGACACCCTGGTAGCTGGTGAAAAAACTAAACTGGAAAGTGAATACCCATTCGTCATTCAGGATGGGGTAGCCGAAGGACGCTTGTTTGGTGGAAACCTGTCACTCCTGACTAGTCTGCTTGGCACGCCGCACGATGTGGATTACGCCGGTCATATCCTATGCGTGGAAGAAATAGGGGAGAGCCCCTATCGCATTGACAGGATGCTCACCCAATTGCTGTCGGCGGGCAAACTTCAACGTGCTGCTGGTATAGCACTGGGCTATTTTACCAACTGCGACACCAAACCGGACGACCCGCATTATGAGTACTCCATTGGGCTAATGGAAATTTTTCATGACCGCCTTTCCGGTCTTGGAATCCCCGTGGTATTTGGGTTCCCATTTGGCCATGAAAAACGAAACGCAACCTTTCCGATTGGTATCAATGCCATACTGGATGCGTCAAAAGGAAAAATTAAATTACTGGAATCTGCCGTAGCATGAAAAAAACACTCATTCTCCTCTCCTTTATTGGTTGCGTCCTGATCGCCTTGCCAGGTCAATCGCAAGGCATTTCATTTTCTTACATTATCCCAAAAAATGGATATCTATCTGCACCAATTAGCCCTTTTTCAATCCGGGGTGTGGGTTTTGGCGGTAAATATGTGAGAATTGAAACGGGCTTTTCATTGTATACTTTTCCCGAACTTCCCATGACGGGACTTCCCTTCAGTAGTCAAAAGAGCCTCTCTGGTCCATCCCTGGGATTGCTGATACCTGCCGAAGCTGCCCTTTCCATACCTATCGGAAAAGGCAAATTAAAATTTTTGGGTGGTGGGTTTCTAATGTCTCAGTTTTGGCAAAAGTTAAATCTGGGAAACCTGGATCGGGCACTTAGCCAGATGGAAGGCTGGGATGTTGCCAATGCCACAGCCCAACTCAAAAGCAAACCCGGCGTAGGCTGGATGACCGGAGTAGAAATTGACATCCCTGTCAATCGAACTTACTCTTTTTCTTTCAGCATACAATACCTGCACGGTAGTACGCCATCCCCCATCAGTGGCACCTATACAGGAGGCACAATAAATGGCCCCCTATTGACACTTCCCCTTGATGGCACTCAGGCACGTACGTTACTGGAAGGCCTGGAAATATCCGTAGGTGTCAGTATGCGTCATTAAATTAGTAGTATAAACGAAATGTGAGGTTATAAAAAATTCCTGTTGAAATGGGTTTGAAAAACGAAGTAAAAAATTAATAGCCCTATGAAAAAAAGTTTACTTGCTCTTGTCCTGCTTGTGGTGATGATCATCGCATATGCATTTTCAGTCATGAAAACAACCGGTTTTTTTCGTGAAATTATCCCCTATCCTGATCCCCTTTCATATACCGAATTCCCCATAAGCGGGGTTGAGGACATGGCCATCAGCCGTTTGGACAGCTTCCTCATATTGTCCGCTGATGACCGTGCTTCCCGGCGAAATGGAAAAGAAAAACAGGGAGCCCTTTATTTGCTGGATTTAAAAAATGGGGACAATCCAATTGTTAACCTCACCGAAAACCTCCCACTTCCACTCGCCCCCCACGGGATCAGCCTTTTGTCAATCGACACGGGATATTATCAACTTTACGTGATCAATCATGCATTGGGAAAACATAGTGTTGAAGTCTTTGAATTGACAGACGGTACCTTGTCGCATATGGAAACCCTGTCTCACCCTGCCATGATCCAGCCCAACGACATTGTTACTTTTGCCCCTGGCCGGTTTTATTTCACAAACGACCATAAATACACATCCGGTTTGGGTGAACATGCCGAAAATTACCTGGGGCTTGCCCTATCAAATGTTGTATATGTTGAAAATGGAAATTACCGGGAGGTAGCCAATGGGATCGCCTATGCCAATGGCATTGCATTCGATACCCGCAAAAAGCTGGTGTATGTCAGTTCACCACGTAGATTTCAGGTAAACGTTTACAACCAACTTGAAAATGGCGATCTGGATTATCTGGAAGCATTATCCGTAAATACCGGCGTCGATAATGTAGAATTGGATGAAAACGGGGATTTATGGATTGGTTGCCATCCAAATTTATTGCAATTCACTTCCTATGTAAAAGGGAAAAAACCGATCGCTCCCTCCGAAGTTATCGTAATTAACTACAACGGAAAGAACGACTACTCGCTTCGTTCTGTATTTCTGGATGATGGAACGATCATG
>JAOUOM010000512.1 GCA_029880385.1 Cyclobacteriaceae bacterium
GGATTAGCAGCGTGGCCAGCTTATAATCGTAGAAAGAATGTACCTGAATCCCCATCTGGGTAACCAGGTTTTTCTCTTCGGCCATTTTGCGCATGGCCCTGGCCTCAGATACGTGATGCGTAAGGGGCTTCTGGCAATATACCGGTTTGTTTTTTTCCATGGCCAGCATCGATGCCGGTGCATGGGTATGGTCGGGCGTGGAAACAACCACCGCGTCAATGTCGTTGCTCATTTCCTCAAACATGGTGCGGTAATCGGCATAGACTTTGGCATTGGGGTACAGCTTTTGGGCAGCGGCCAGGTTATTGGCATCCACATCGCATATCGCGACTACATCCACGGCATTGTGTGAGGCAATGGCTCCCAGGTCTTCTGCACCCTGTGTTCCTACACCTATATGGGCCGTCCGGAGACGCTTGCTGCTCTCAGTGGCCACGTTCGAAACACACGAAGGCAAAAACGCTACGGTTGAAGCCATCAGTGCCGACTTTTTCAAAAATTCCCTTTTTTTCATTTTCGTTGACGTTATAGTTTTTTGATCTTAATATTTCGAAACCAGATCGGACTGGCATGGTCCTGCAGACCGATATAGCCGGACTTGAAACTGCCATAATCGGGGCTGTTTTTCCATTTTCCGGCATTTTTCTTCTTGTACCAGTCGTCAGACCAGGGCACGAATGTAACCAGCATTTTTCCATTAAGCCAGTACTCCACTTTTTCGGGCGTAAAGATGATCCGTGTGGTATTCCACTCCCCTACGGGATTTAGCTGCTTTTGGCTGTCATCGGCCGGGTACATCGCATAGTCAGCTGCCGTTTGCTGCAGGGGCTGCAATACTTCCGGGTTTTCATAGCCCAGGCTCAGGTTATATTCGGTAAGGTCGTGGATCCGGGCATAGTTGATATCATCGATCAGCTGATACTCCGGTGAAATACCCGTGGGGCTCTCAAACCCTTCCTTGAGGTGATAAAAAACCCCACTGTTCCCTCCCTCGGGAAGCTTCCATTCCAGGTACAGCTCAAAATTCTCAAATTCCGCTGCCCCGTATATGATATCCTTGCCCCCTGTATAGTCCTGCTCCAGTCCCAGTTCGGTATCAAAGGTCAATTCCCCGTCTTTGGCAATCCAGCCCGGAGGCAACGCATCCCCGTTATAGGCCCTCCAGCCTTCGGTAGAGGTTCCATCAAATAAAGTGATCCATTCATCGGCTTCCCCACCGGGTGCCTGACTGCACGAAAACGCAGTGACTGCCATCAGCAGGATGATCATCGTTTTTTTCATATAGGTTTTATTATGGTTATGTATTTCTGCCTCTTACCACCTCATAGCATCAGCACCCGAACAGCCTGAACTGTCTTCCCGGCCACCCCCCACGAGATAATAAGGCGTTAAATATAGGAAGTCGGCCTGCACAAAACCTATTCCATTGCTACGAGCGGTAGTTCATGACATGAAATTGATGGGGAAAAGCCCTTTTGGAGCGCGGCCGGCTGGCTCACTGGCACCTGTACGCCCGCTCTCCCCACCGGCCGGCGTGCTGCCCACGATCGGGGCTAGACAGCAGGCAGTTGTGCCCTTCACCCAGTTCCCTGGCCGAGGGTTAGTGCTACATTTTGTGAGGATTCGTTATTGTTCTCAGGTAAAATCCAGACCAGTCATGGCGAATACGATGTCTGGTCTGGCTTATTCCATCTACTGCTCCGCCTTTGAGCACATACAAAGGCTGATTGCGGAAGCTCTTTATTCGTCAATAAAGCTTGCCTCCCAAGGTCCGATACCCGTGATCTGAATGATGGTTGAGGGGATAGCCCATACCGTGTGGATCGCATTTCGGGCATTTACATAGTAATCACCCGGCCCAAATTCCTTTGCCCCTTCCTTTGTGGCACCTTTGCCAAACGCCACATAGGCTTTTCCCTGCAAAACAGTGACACGTTCATCTTTGGGATGGGTATGAGGAGGCATAATGAACTCCCCGGTTATTTTGAAGCGAATGGTAAATAAGCCGCTTTCTTTCGGGTTACCTTCCATGACGGCTATTTCACAACCTTGCGGTAAGTTGGGCGGACATGGTTTCCATTGAATATCGTTTGCCAAAACGACATGTTGAACCGTGCCTTCGGGAAAGTTCATTTCACCGACCTGTGCAGATAATGGGGCACTGGCCATGCCGGTCAAAACCAGGGCAAAGCCCCATACGCTCATTGTTTTTTTCATTTTACGGTTAGTTAGGAGTGACTGAATTACATTTAAAATCAAGAAAAACATTGCGGTTGGTGGCACCTGGCCACGATGCGAAGGGAATGAAAGCCGGCTTCGCACAGCTACTACCCAACCGCCCCATGGATAAATATAGGAAATATAGGAATATAGCAAAAGCGGACGGCCAGCTAATCTGTCAAAACTCCCCGTCAAATTCCCCGCTGGGCACCATAGGTCCCCGGTATAATCTACCGTCCAGCTAAACCAGCGACCTGCCCGGCTGGGCGCCGGGGACATGGCCAACACCCTTACCACTCAAAACCTATGCGTAGTGTTCACTACGCTTCCTCTTCTATTTTTATTTTTCTCTTGCAGAGAAAATACTAAGGCATAGCGAATGCCAGGCCTGGTGATTTCCTTTTTTTATAAGCTACGCCGAGTTAGGGCACAATCTCAACATAAATATTTTTAATCTTTATGTCATCCCCTTTTCCCATATAAT
>JAOUOM010000513.1 GCA_029880385.1 Cyclobacteriaceae bacterium
TCAGTATTTGACGGGTTGATCCATACGCCGTGATTGTCGCCGTGTGGAGTCCCGATCCTGTCAAAGGATTTTCCTCCATCAATGGAACGGTAAAAGCCTGTATTGGAAGCATACAGCGTATTTTCGTCTTGTGGATCTGCCGTGATATGACTGTAATACCATCCGCGCTGGCGCAATCGGTGATCCCGGTTGATCCGACTCCAACTTGCCCCGGCATCATCCGAACGGTACAGACCTCCTGCTTCTTCTGCCGCTGCCTGGATGATCGCCCAAACCCGATCCGGATTAGCAGGCGAAACGGCCAGGCCGATACGACCAAGCACACCTGTCGGCAATGCACCGGCCAGCTTGTCCCAGGTCAAGCCGCCATCGGTGCTTTTATAGATCCCGCCATCTTCGCTACCGTCTATGATTGTCCAGGGCTTTCGCTCGGCGCGCCACATGGCGGCATACAGGATACGGGGATTGGCAGGATGGATGGCCAAATCAATGGCTCCCGTCGTTTTATTTAAAAAAAGCGTTTTTTTCCAGGTTTTGCCTCCGTCATCTGACCGGTAAACGCCCCGTTCCTCGTTGGGCATAAACGCATTTCCCAATGCAGCAACCCACACCTGATCCGGATTGGAAGGATGGATAACTATTTTGGCAATCTGGCCGGCATTTTCCAATCCGATGGGTTGCCAGACAGCCCCTCCATCCGTCGAACGGTACATCCCGATCCCGCCCGATACATTTCCGCGAAGGCATGCAGAACCAGTCCCCACATAGATCACCTGGTCATCTGATGGAGCCACTTCAATGGCACCGATGGAGCCTGCTTCTATCTGTCCATCGGAAATATTTTGCCAGGTTGTACCCGCATCACCGGTTCTCCATACACCCCCTCCGGTCGAACCCATATAAAACGTAAAAGGCCGGGAGGGCACACCTGCCACGGCTGTCGCACGACCACCGCGGGTAGGGCCGACTGAACGATACGCCATCCCGGAAAAAAGGGAAGCGTCGATGGTTGATGTTTGGGACGCGACGGGGCTTTTTTTCTGTGCCCAGCCCATTGCTGCTGTTAATAACAGGAACAGGGTAAGTAAATTTTTGATATTCATCTTGGCGTTTGTTTTTCTCTGGCGAAACAAATTGTACCCAATTTGCTGTATTTATTTGATTGTAAAAATGGAAAGTCAAAGAAAAAACAAAACCTCTACTCACTTTCTTCGTTTTTCAAAAACTGACAGTAAACAACCGCCTATTTTTTTAACTGATCATTTGATTGTATAACACGTCTAACATAACATTAATAAACAGAAAAGAATCTATAATTCATCCTCCTATTCTATATTTGAAACCATCAAATTCAATACCGAAAAACTGACTTTTTTACCAGATTGCTTTTCAATTTATGGAATCACCCCTGACCGTTTCCGAAATACCCGATTGGTTAAAAAAAGCCTACGAACTTCGGATTAATGATGTTAAAAAGAGTTTTCTTCTGACCGAGCAAGCACTTCAAGTAAGTCAGGAAAACAAAAATGAAAGCTTTACAGCCCAAAGCCTTTGTCAGTTATCCTTGCTTAACATGATCATAGGTGACTATGAAACTTGCCAGGTACAGGCAGAAAAAGCAATTGATATTTTCAAAAAACAGGGGGATGAAAAAGGGGTGGCGGATGCCAAATACAACCTGGCTGGTATTTATTACAAGACCGACAAATTTCACTTGGGCCTGACGTACCTGCTCGATTGCCAGTCCATCTACAAAAAATTGGGGGATCATCACAACATGTCACGGACACTAAAATCCATGGGTACAATCTATGAATATTTTGGTGATGAAAACAGCGCAATCAGATCCTACGGAGATGCCATTGATGCGGCAATCCAGGCACATGACCCCAACCTGGAATCCAATGCATACAATCCGCTATCCGGTATCCACCTAAACAACGGGGACCAGAAAAAAGCCCGTGATCTGATAGAAAAAGCCATTGCGATCAAACAAAAATCGGGGGACCTCAGGGGACTGGCCTTCTCCTTGTACGGCAGGGGGAAAGTGAATACAAAATCGGGGAATTTTCTGGAAGCAGAAAAAGATTTTACAGAAGCCATCAAAATTCACCAGGACATGAATGAGCACCTGGGCATCGGCATGTGCTATTATAAACTGGGTGAACTTTATTTTGATATGGGTGAAAACAAAAATGCAATCAAAACTCTTAAAGCAGCCCAGAAGATAAGTGTGAAATTCAATAATGCCCTTATTACTTTCAAATCAAACCGGCTGTTATACCTGATTTATAAAAAGGAGAACAAAACAAAAAAAGCACTGTTTTTCCTGGAAAAATACTTGAATGAAAAAGAGAATGTGACCAATTCCCGAACCTTCGATGTGATCAAAAGCTACGAAGCCATCACGCGGGTTCAGTCACTCGAACAGGAAGCCCAAACCCAAAAGGAAAAACTTGACATCATAGAAAAGAAAAACCAGGAACTCGATTCTTTTTTTTATCAGGTATCGCACGACCTCAAAGGTCCGATTTCTTCCCTGATTGGCTTAAATTTTTTGGCCCGGGAGGAATTATCCGACCCACAAGCCCTGGATTACCTGGCGCACATGAACGACCAGGTACGCAGGATGAATACGATCATTGACGAATTGATAAAAATAACCAAAGTAAACCACCTGGATGACAATAAAACAG
>JAOUOM010000514.1 GCA_029880385.1 Cyclobacteriaceae bacterium
TCACTAATTACATCCGGTACCATGGGTGCCTCGTCAACAAAAATACCCTTCAGATAGAGATTTATCATACCCGAAACTTTCGAATTCGAACAAACAAATATATACTCATCGGTATTTATCGGTTTCACATAAACAAAGCCGCCGGAAGGCCATTCCTGCAGATAATAGAAATCATCATCAGTTATAATATTCAAATTATCTATTGCAATACATAATTCTAATATCGAGTTAGTCTCAAATCCGGCACTTCTCTCCAATATCTGCCCAATTGATTTTGACTTCATATTTGCTAATCCACAAATAGATACCGTATCAAATTGTTGATACAACGAATTTACAATTTCATTCTTTACCATAACAAACTAAACACTTCTTCGCAAATCAGGCGTTGGCATCTTCCAACAATTTAATTGTCTCTTTCAATTTCACGAGAACTTTGCCATGTGCAATACCATTATTTTCTGTACACAATAAGAGTAAATATCTTTTCTTTACATAGGTGAAATGAACAGTAAAAAGACGTAGTTTCATTGAACTAATGGATTGTTCTTCCAGGCATATGGATTCATGTACCTTCCACATTTTGCTGTTTGCCACCATTTCTAATACAGGTTGCAAGTCAACGTCATCAATCCCCATTGTACTAAAATCATAGATTGCTTCATTCTTTTCCATGTCAAAATATAGAAGCCTGCTATTGACAAAATATATTAACAACCGCTTTAAAATCGTTTTCATAGTAATTTCCTTTTCCCCTCTATTAAATCTAACGTCTTTTCTTTTTGCTCTGCAACAGGTAATAGGAGAGGTATGATCTCAATATTCAGTTACGAATAAATTTAACGTGAAATATTAATAATTCCAATCCTATTATCAGAATTTCAACCTTTATCGGAATAAAAATTCAGTGGTAGCGTATAAAAAGCGAATAATAGTTAAACCATCAAACCCAGGAAAGGTTATCACAAATGTTTAATTTTTTATCCCCAACAAGGAAAAATAAATTTTCTCAAAACAGAAAATTTAATTAGAAAAGATCTGGGAATTTCCTGCATGGATTCTTTCCTTAAATCATTTGCTGCGCTTACTTCATGTACTATAACTTTTCACAATGGGTAGGTATAAAATAATGAAAAGCTTCTTGTATACCATATCTAACGGATTTTTTCCATTTATTTTCAATTTTGCGGCCATCGATTTCAATCACCGGTGTCAACTCCCCCATGGTTCCGGTGGCAAATACTTCATCTGCGTTGTAGAAATCAACCAGGCTAAGATTACGCTCCACCACTTTGATCCCCAGTCCGTCGGCCAAATCAAGCACTAAGCCCCGTGTAATACCATGCAGGCATGCATCTGCAAACGGTGTGTACAACACTCCTTTTTTGACCATAAAAAGATTGGTATCATTAAGCTCAGCCACAAACCCATTGTTATCTAGCATAATGGCCGCATCCACACCAGCAAAATTGGCCTGTACCTTGGCCAGGATATTATTCAACAGGTTACTGTGGTGTATTTTGGAATCAAGGTACTGCGGGTTATTCCTTCGCTGGGTGGATGTGATGACCCGTATGCCGGCATCGTTATCATATACCAATGGCTTCCATTCAGCCAGTACAATCAGGCAACTCCCTTTTTGATTGAGACGTGGATCCATACCTGATGTTACTTTCTCCCCCCGTGTCAGGGTCAATCGAATATGGCTATCATGCGTCATTCCGTTTACAGCCAGTGTATCCCTGATGGCAGCTTTAATAAACTCCCTGTCGGGGACATGGTCAAATGCCAAGGCCTTCGCAGACTCAAAAAGCCTGTCCAGATGAAGATCAAGGCTAAAAACGCCTTCTTTATATACCCGTAATCCTTCCCAGATGGCGTCCCCGCCCTGTACCGAACTATCAAAAACAGACACTTTCGCTTCATTGCGATGGTAGAGTCTGTCGCCAACCCATACCTGGATATCTGCATTTCGGGGATTGTATTTCTGTAGCATTTTTACCTTAACTTGAGCCTTGAAATTTTATTACGATCGAAAATTATGCGTTTTTCACTTCCTCTGTATGTTATAGCCCTGTTTTTTTCCTGTCAAACAAAAGAAAGTGTACAATCACAAAATTGGCAACTGGCGGGTTTCGAAAAAACAGACGCTGTAAACCCTGTGCTGCTACCCGACACCTCCAGTCTTTTTTTTGATCCCATCCGAAAGGATATGGTGAAATGGGAAGCAAAAGATGTCTTTAATCCGGCCTCAGTTGTACGAAACGACACCCTTTTTCTGCTCTACCGTGCCGAGGATTTTGAAGGCCAATACAACGGGACATCCCGGATTGGCCTGGCCTGGAGTATTGATGGTCAACATTTTACCAGAAAAAAAGAGCCGGTCTTTTATCCGCAAAATGACGCATTTCAGCATTTGGAATGGGAAGGAGGAGCGGAAGACCCCCGTATAGTGGAAGATGGCCAGGGACGGTACATCATGACCTATACCGCCTACGATGGCAACCTGGCCCGCCTATTGATCGCCACATCCGATGACTTACTGACCTGGACAAAATACGGCTCTGTATTTGAAAAAGAAAATGACACCAACCAATGGTCCAAGTCCGGCTCCATTCTTTGCCAGGTGCAAGGTTCAAAACTGGTCGCGACACGCGTGAATGGCAGTTACTGGATGTATTTTGGG
>JAOUOM010000599.1 GCA_029880385.1 Cyclobacteriaceae bacterium
AGGCAATTGCGGATGATGTGATGAACCATCGGATCATTCTGAATTATGAGGCAGAGGCGGATGGTGTTTCCACGCATGATATTATCCGCACCATTTTGGGTAAAGTCCAGCTCACAAAATAAATAGCGGACAAAATTCTTTTTTGCGGGCAAAGCCGTGTATTTGATAACATTGGCTGCTTTGTTTACTAATTTGATAACAAAGAGGAAAAGCCCAATTCATAGTACAATGTCAGATTTGCATCAACAAATGAATTAGCAAACTGACATGAACAGGCTCGGAGTGTCTAGTCCGCACCCCTATGGATTGGGCCACAACAGGGTTCCTGATAAAGCCACAAAAATCGTTTCTGCAATAACCACTTTGTATTAACAGGCTGTAGAAGACCCGTGGTTTTTGATGAAATGACGGGTAAATAGTCCAACACCAGAATTCACCCGGGATAGCATTTTTTTTAATTTGGGTAAAGGGCTAGTTGCTGGGCGCGAAGTGTGCGTATACCTGTCTCCAATTCACTGATTTGCCTGAGCAGCGATGCGGAGCTGTTATCCTCCTTTTCTTTCACTACTTTTTTATGATAGCGTTTGCTGAGTTTTTCCGCTTCCTTGATTCGGAAATCGATCATTTCCTGATAGTACTGGAAATAGAAATCGACCTTGAATTCACGAAGTATATTTTTTACCTGGGACTGAAGGTCGGCGAGCGAATTATTTTCTAACCCGGCAGGATCAAGAGCAAGGTAGAATTCCGTCATTCCGTTTAATTGAAAGGGCTTTCCGTATAAAACATAACCTTGTGACGAGCGGGAGTCTGCGGGCGGTATGGCGACACGATAATACGAACGAAGGTTTTGAAGCCGCGCAAAATCCTTGCAATATGTCCAAAAACCACGTGTGACCGCATCAACCGGAAAATCAAAAACGGTTGTAAAAGAAGCCAGCTTTTTCCCGTCAATCTCCATCTCCGAATTTACTATTTCATGGCTATAGTGTTGGCCGACGGCTAAATTGTTCAAAGAAAAAAAGCAATATAAAAAGACAAAAAGCCGAAAATAATGTTGTGTGGAAAAAGAAAATTTCATGAGTGCAAAGATATTACTAACTGGAGGAACGGGATTGTTGGGCATGCAGTTAAGTGAATGGCTTGAAAAATTGCATTTTGAAATTATACACCTGAGTCGTAACCCGCCCAAAAATGCACGTTTTAAAACCTATCGCTGGGATGTAGCCAATAAAATCCTGGATCCGCGTGCCCTTGATGTGGATTACATCATTAACCTCGCCGGTGCGGGTATTTCGGATCATCGCTGGACAACTAGCTACAAAAAGGAACTCTACAACAGCCGGGTAGAGTCTACACGTTTTTTGGCCACTCAATGCAAGCGCCACGGCCGATCGTATAAAGGGATAATCGCCATATCGGCGATTGGCTATTATGGAATGGATTCGGGACAGCAGCCCGTAACCGAAGAGTCCATGCCGGGGAAAGATTTTTTTGGCCATTTGGTGGATGATTGGGAAAAGGAAACCAGGCAGTTGGGTACCTTAGGTTGTCCACTGACTGTACTTCGGTTGGGCATGGTGCTGAGTGACAGGGGTGGAGCCCTTGAAAAACTCAAAACACCAGTGAAGTGGGGTTTGGGCAGCTATCTGGGTACCGGCAGGCAATGGGTCAGTTGGATTCACATGCAGGATGTATGCCGACTGGTCACACATGCCTTGGATCATAAATTAATGGGCACATACAATGCGGTTTCGCCAAATCCGGTTACCAATGCCGAACTGACCAATGCCCTCGCAAAACAGCTTAACAAAGCCATTCGGATGCCCGCTGTGCCTTCTTTTGTATTACGGGTTGCCCTGGGTGAAATGGCCAGGGTATTGTATGGGGGAAGCAAGGTTTCATCAGAAAAAATCGAAAAATCCGGCTTTGCTTTTTCTTTTCCTACGATTGAGATGGCCCTTGATGATCTGTTGGGTAACTGGTCATAGTCGACAGGAGGAAAGTGTTTGTGCCCAACCGATAGGTTGGGGTTCCATGCATCCTTTTTCAGAGGATCTACGTATATTGATGTCTTGTAACTTTGTAAACCCGCTGTGTAGGTACCTATGATATTCGTTTAGCCAAGGTATCCATGGCACCACATACCAATCCTCATACATACAT
>JAOUOM010000023.1 GCA_029880385.1 Cyclobacteriaceae bacterium
CGCGATTTTGTCACGATGGATAATCTGATGGACTATGCCCGTTTGGCACGTGATTGGGGGATTGGCTTTATCCAGTTACTGGAGCCTAGGGCTGTGGGAAGGTACAAAAACCAGGATGTGGAATTATCTGATGAACATTATGCCATTCTGGACAGATTTTATCTCATGATAAATGAAGATAAAGAATACCGGCACTTTCCCAGGATCATCCATACCAGTTATAACCAGCGAAACAGGGGCTGTGGCGGGGCTGGCAGGTACAATGTGATGATCGATACCGATGGCAGGATCAATGCGTGCCCTTTTTGTCGTTCCAATGGTGTTTTTGCTTTGGACGACCAGGCAATAGATGGAGCTCGAAAAATACAGGAAGCTGGTTGCCATAAATTTCAGCCCCGAACCCGGGAGCTCAACCAGGTGGGATAGGGGGAATCAAAAAAACTGGCCGTTTATTCTTTTGCCTTGCCGCCCAGTCGATAGACCAGGTGAAACTGTAGCCTGGCCCTGGCTTCCCGATACATGTAATATTCATTTGAAGTGATACGATAGGTTGGACTCAGGTAATTGTCATAGATCGAATAACTAGATACATCGCTATTAGTCGAGTAGACTAAGAGTTGACTCGACAGGTTCAGAAAAGGAGTTACGTTTAACAAAATTCCCGTTCCAATCCCATACTCGCTATAAGAATGGGTCCTGCGCTCGTTATAGATTTGTTCGGAAACCCACCAATCATTTAAACCAGTATCCGGATTGATCGTAAAATTGTATATAGTGGTTGCATGCATATAAGAGCTCGTTCCAAAGGACATCAAAGGAGCAAAAAATAAGGAGAACTTTTGTTGGCCAAGGGGGAAAAAACGGGGCATAATGCCATATTGGGAAATCATTTCGTCGTAATAACTCGTCCAGGTGTTTGTCAAGGTATCACGTGGAGGAGTATGAAAGCCATAGCCAAACCTGCCGGAAACGTTGAGACTGAACTTTTCATTAAAGAAATAGTCTACTTCTACTGTAAAACTGGGGTTCCCCGGAAAATCATAAGATCTGTTTTTAAAAGGGGCCATGATATTGGTGCTAACCATCCAGGGCCCATACGTGTACATGGCAGGTTTTGTGAAAAATGACCTGTAAACTTTCCGGTAGGGTTCTTTGGGGGAATTGCTAATTTCCTTTTGCCTTGCTTCAAAATAGACACTATTTGTCGGCATGCCGGATGACGCTATCCGGTTGATCGTTTGAAACAATACAACGACTGTATTTCCTTCCGGAATTTTAAATGCTATTTTTTTTGCAGCTGAATCGATCTGAACAATCTGTCCCGTTCGTATTTTTCCATTTGTATAGAAAAGGGTGTCTTGCGCCCGGGTGTGGATTTGCATGAAAAGCAATAGTCCAAAAAAAAGGAATTTCGTCATGGGATCGGGTTAGTTAATGGCAAAACTATTGGAAAAGTCTTCATAGAGTTTTCTGGAAAAGTTTGATAGTTCACCAGGTTGTCTGAATTTGAGGATTTCCCTGACCTGCGGCCTGCCCTCATAGTGCAGATTGGAACGGTAATACCCATTACTGTGTAGGATTAATGTCCTTGACAGACCCTTTTCCCTTCCTTTTGGTTCAAAATGAACGATAGTATGATCTCCTTTACGAAGGTGTTCCATGTATTGGTGGTCAACATACTGCAAGGCAGCGAGGTGGTCAGAACCATCATTCCCGGTGGCGAAGGAAGGTGTCAGGTAATCCACATTTTCGGCCAAATCATTTCCATAATCCATGGCGACATAATCCACTTCCCAAAATTTAAATCCGGCGCGTAACCGAAACGATGCCGTTGTGGTTTCGTCATCCGGAAATTGGACGGGAATTACGATGGATTGGAACGAAACATCACCCAGTAACGGCACTTCATCCACAAGCTCCCAATTATCGCCATTTTTCATTTCCACTGAGAGCAACATACCTTGTTCGTTCATCCACTCATTGGTCTTTGTACCGTCAGATTGCTGGTTTTTCTCTACACGCCGGCCATATTTTTTTCCTAACAGGCTGCTCATTTCCTTGTAAACATAGCCTCCCCAGGGTGAATTTTTGGCCGTAAGTACCAGGCGGCCCGCTTTTGTCCCCATGGGTTTTTGGAAGGTCAGATTCACATAATTCAAGTCCGTTTCTGAAGGGGCATCAAACAAATAGGCAACTTCATCCTGCGAGCTTACCTCATAGGTGAGATCCATTCCTTCGGGGGTTGAGGCTTTGTCGGGTTTTAGCAGTTGTTTTAACACATGAATTTTCCCCACTTTGTCCGGAACTACCTTTTCATCCGGTTGGTGGTATACAGCAAGCATCTCCAGCAGGTCGGTATATTGATTTTCGTACTCTTCGTTTATTACCTTAAGCTGATAAGTTTCCTTATCGGGTTGGTAATCGGGCAGTATTTTGTAATCGTGCCGTGCCAAAGCTGGTGTAACTGCACCTGTAAAGAGGGTGGACGTAAAGATGTATTCATTGCCGTCAAATGTGTAAACATGGGGGCAATTACACAGGATCAGTAAAATAATGATCATACCTGCGACAAAGGTTACGGCACCGGTACTGAGGTAGGATAAGGTGGTGAGGGCACCGTTCATATTGTAGATGAGTACTTTTTGGATATTCTCCCCATCAATGGTAATGCGGTTGTTGCCCATGTCCTCGTACTCAGTCATGTAGATATGCACTTGCCGGATGTAATTGCGCTCGGTGCCGGAATACCGTGCTGTTTGACCCGGTCGAAGGCTTTCATACATATATTTTGTCCGTTCGTCGACTTCCTTGACTTCCGCCAATATTTTGTTTTCATAGCGGTTGAGGACGACCGACGACAAGTCCCATTCTTCGTTGCCCAGATGCGCTACAAATGTGTAGGAAAAAGCATTGTACTTGTCCAAATCCAATACGGGTGTTTCACTAATGGGTTTTTCCCGGGCCTTATAATAGGTACAACCTGTCAGGTAAAGCGTCAGGGAAAGGATTAACAGGTAGGAAAATCCTTTTTGGAGGTGGGGATTGCGGAAGATCATAATGTAAAAGGTATAAAAATTTATTCAAACACGAAAAAATACGGCGAAATCGTGTTGCTATAAACAAATAAAAAAGCCAGTGTGTTGGCACTGGCTAGGTTGAACGATATATTCAGTTACTTAATAATGACCTGTTTTTCCTTAAACTTTTTTAATTGGCGTCTAAGAGCTTCGGTTGCATCATCAGCTGCGGCTTCAAACGATTTTGCATTAGTCTTGGCAAAAAGTTGCTCTCCAGGGATATTCATTTTTACCTCGATCACTTTGTTTTCACGTGAGTCATCATTTTCTATGCGCAAAAACACCTCTGCATCAATAATCCGGTCGTAAAAGGTCTCCAGTTTATCCAGTTTCTTTTGGATGAAATCAATCAGCTTTCGATCTGCGTCGAACCGAATGGAGTGCATTTGTACTTTCATAAGAATTTGTGTTTAGGGTTTAACCATTAGGCTTTTGGATGGGCCTGGTCAAATACTGACTTCAGCTTTTCCAATGAATTATGTGTATAAACCTGCGTCGCCGCAAGGCTTGTATGTCCAAGCAGATCCTTTACAGCGTTTAGGTCTGCTCCTTTGTTCAGTAAATGTGTGGCAAATGTATGACGAAGTACGTGGGGGCTTTTTTTGGAAAGCGTGGTTACTAAGCCCAGGTATTTGTTGATTAATCGATAAACCATCATGGGGTACATTTTCTGGCCCTTGTCGGTAACCAGCAGGAACCCATTCGAAGTGTCCTCCCACATTTCCTTCTTTTGTTTCATGTATTTCCTGATAAGTATAACGACAGAATCATGAACCGGGATTATCCTTTCTTTGTTTCTTTTTCCCAAAACTTTTATTGAATGGTCATGATAATTTATGTCCAGGTGCCGGATGTTGACCAATTCGGTTAGTCGAATACCGGTTGCATAGAGTAATTCGATGAGCATTTTGTCCCGACTGCCAAAGAAATCATCGGAATATGGGATTTGATCAAGTAAAACTGTCATTTCATTTTCACGAACAAATGAAGGCAGTTTTTTTTCTGATTTCAGTGGGCGCAGCCTGCTGGCGGGGTTTTGGGAAATATTCTGCCTGGCCTGAAGGAATTTGAAAAAGGACTTAAGGGTGGCAATTTTTCGATTGACCGTATGCGGGTGGTTTCCCTGCTCTACCAGTTGCACGATCCAACTGCGAAGGTGTGCATGCTGGATGTCATCAACCTGCCGGATGTCGAATGTGGCGGAAAGAAAGTCGAAAAATTTATGGAGGTCATCCTGATAAGCGGTGACGGTATGCATACTATACCGCTTTTCGTACTGGATGTATTTCAGGAAATTATCGATCATAAAAATTAGCCTTTACCTATCTGTATCGGTAAAGACTAACTTACGAAATTATCTTTATAGTTGTTGGGTGGAAAAACTTATTTGTTTTCCTTGTCCCTGATTTGCTGGATATAGGCCGCTTTGAGGACTTCTTCCCTTCTTTGAACAGAGGGTTTGGTGAAATATGTCCTTGATCTGAGTTCTCTAAGAACGCCAGTTTTTTCAAATTTCTTTTTAAACCTTTTGAGCGCCTTGTCGATAGATTCGTTTTCTTTTACGTTTATAACGATCATATAATTCACATTAATTGGGGCGCAAATATAATAGATATTTCAATATGTAAATAGTTATGCCCCTAAAATACGACGGGCGATAACTATTTTTTGTATTTCCGACGTTCCTTCCCCGATTGTGCAGAGTTTCGCATCGCGATAGAATTTTTCAACCGGAAAATCCTTGGTATATCCATAGCCGCCAAATACCTGAACGGCCTCATTGGCTACCCATACACATGTTTCGGATGCATAGAGTTTTGCCATGGCCGATTCTTTTGTCACCGGTTGCTTTTGATCCTTGAGGTCTCCCGCACGATAGGTAAGCAAATGGGCAGCTTCTGTTTTTACCGCCATTTCTGCCAGTTTGAACGAAATACCCTGAAATTGGGCGATGGTTTTGCCAAATTGTTGGCGTTGCTCCGCATAACTGATGGCAGCATCCAGTGCTCCGGTTGCAATCCCGCAAGCAAGTGCCGCGATGGAGATCCGGCCCCCATCCAATACTTTCAAGGCTTGCACAAACCCGTCACCAACTTCCCCAATCCGGTTTTCGTCGGGGATATTGCAGTCCTGAAAGATCATCTCGGTGGTTTCGGATGTACGCATACCCAATTTATTTTCTTTTTTTCCAGCCGCCATGCCCGGGGTTCCTTGTTCAATGAGAAATGCAGTGGCATTCCGCGGATTACCCATTTCGCCTGTACGTGCCATTACAACAGCTACATCGCAGGATTTTCCATGTGTAATAAAATTTTTCGTGCCATTGATCACCCAGCTATTCCCCTTTTTCTGTGCTGTGGTCATCATATTGGCGGCATCTGAGCCGGTGTTTGGCTCGGTCAGTGCCCAGGCACCCAGCCATTTGCCAGTAGCAAGTAGCGGCAAGTATTTTTTCTTCTGTGCGTGACTGGCATGCAGCAGGATATGTCCGGTGCATAAACTGTTGTGCGCTGCCATGGAGAGTCCAATGCCCGGATCGACTTTTGCCAGTTCGATGATGGCCGTGATGTATTCACGGTAGCCAAACCCACTCCCGCCGTATTCCTGTGGTACCAATACGCCCATCAGTCCCAGTTCGCCCAAAGCCTTTAGTACCTGAACAGGAAAATGCTGGGCTTCATCCCAGTCCATTTTGTACGGGTCTATTTCTCGTGCTGCAAATTTCCGAAGGGTGTCCCGGATCATCTCCAGATTTTCTTCTCTTTCCGCTGGGGTGTGGAACAACATGGTATGGCTTGTTTTGGGGTGAAAGGTAACTACTTGAGCGATTTTTCATTTAATCGCCAGTCATAGGCAAGGTACTCGATTTCTGTCTTTTTGGAAATGGATATCCGGCTGTATTGATTGATAAATTCAATTTTCGTCTGGCCTTTTTCGAAATCCCGTCCAAACCACAGGAAAATGGATGACAAACGTGCTTTCTCCTTCGTAATATCGTTACGTATGGGGTCGTTTATAAACTCTTCGGCTTGATCGTTGAGTTGGTTTTCGAGTGTGGTGGCTTCATAGGCTTCTGTTCGGAGTTTGGGGCAGGAAAGGGAAGCACAGTTGATTGCGAAATGAATACGGGGTTCATCAAAGTTGCTTCTGAGTATCCTGTGCTCTATATCGTTCAGCGTATAACATTCTTTTCCAATTCGGACAAAAGGCAGGTCCCATGGTGTATTGAGCAACGGCACCTGGATATTTTGGCCAATGTCCTTGATGCTTCCAATCGGGTAATGATCCAGGATGAGTTGTAAGGTAAACGCATTGTAGGCATTGATCCAGTAAGCCATTTTGTCTTCCCTGCTCCAGTTTTGATCATTAGGAGGGTTATCTGACAATTCATGTAAATAGGCAGTTAAAACAGGGAGGTCATTTTTCAGTCCGAGATAGTCTACATATCCCTGAGAGTCAACATGCGAGGCAAGAATGGTTGAAAAAGCCGCATGACTAACCGGAAAGGTTCCCTCTTGTCGGGGATTGAGTGAGGGGCAGCCTGTAAGGACAAATAAAAGAAACAGGGCAGCGGAAATTCTCATAAAATGGTGTTATTTTACCAGATTGCATTGCAAGATATAAACGACGGGCTTTCTATCCCGGATTGCGTACATGAAATTATTGAGGGCGAATTGAAAACACTAATTGAACCATATTTCCAGCTGATTATATTGTCATTGGGATTTTTTGTAATTGCCATTTCTGCCAATCAGATTGCCAGGACATTCCAGAAAATCAGACTCCCGCTGATAACGGGATTAATATTTACCGGCATACTAGCCGGGCCGTATGTTCTGCAGCTAATTCCGGCTGAGGCTGGCCATGAGCTTTCGTATATAAGTGAAATGGCTCTTGCGTTTATCGCTTTTGCTGCCGGTTCGGAGTTGTACCTCAGGGAGTTGAGGAGCCGGTTCAAGAGTATCAAGTGGAATACCTTCGGGCAACTGATCGTCACATTTGTACTGGGCACGATCGGTGTATATTTTTTTGCTGACAGTATTCCCTATTTGGAAGGTAGGCCTGTTCCGGTTATCTGGTCTTTGTCTGCCATCACAGCTGCCGTATTTGTGGCACGATCACCGGCATCGGCTATTGCGGTGATCAATGAGCTGAAGGCCAAAGGCCCGTTTACACAGACTGTAATGGGAGTAACGGTGGTAAAGGATTTTCTCGTAATTGTCTTATTTTCCATTTGCATTTCGGTTAGTCAGTCGCTCATACATGGTACAAGTTTCGACATGGTTAGCCTGGCACTGTTGCTTGGCGAATTAGCCCTTTCTTTTGGTGTCGGTTTTTACCTATACGGTGGCATGTTGAAAATTGCCCTTTCCTTGAAAATCATTCGTTGGGCAAAGGCACTTCTGGTCTTGTTGATTGGGTATTCGGCCTACCTGCTTTCGCATCACCTGAGGACCATATCGGAGGAGTATGTGCACCACGAGGTATTTCTTGAGCCTTTGTTGATGTGTATTTTGGCGAGTTTTCATGTTACCAATTTCTCGAAATACCGTCCGGAGTTTCTCAAAATCCTGCAGGACTCGGGTCTTCCGGTATACATCGCTTTTTTTACGCTTACAGGTGCCACACTCAATATTTCGGTGATGGGCCATGTGATTGGCGTGGCACTTATTTTGTTTTTTATCCGTCTGGTCACGATGATCATTGGTTCGTATGTTGGGGGGTATTTGGCCAAAGACCCGCCCAAACACCTGCATTATGGATGGATGCCCTATATAACCCAGGCAGGTGTGGCTTTAGGTCTGGCGACGGTGGTAGCCAATGAATTTCCGGAATGGGGCTCACAGTTTTCGGCGATCATTATTGCGGTCATTATCCTGAATCAATTTTTGGGGCCTCCCCTATTTAAATGGGCTATCTATCAAATTGGCGAGGACCGTGTACGAGCCCCGGGCCAGGAGTTTGACGGGATACGCGATGCCATTATCGTGGGGTTTGAGCCTACATCTGTAGCCCTGGCGCGGCAGCTCAAAGAAAAAGGATGGGATGTCCAGCTGGCAACCTGCAAAGGTGTGGGGAGTTTTGAGGAGCCCCCCGATATTAAAATCCGGTACATTGAAGGATTTACCAAGGCTGAATTTGATAAAATGAATGCAGACAAAACCGAAGCCTTTGTGTTGATGCTTTCAGACGAGGAAAACCTGGAGGTAGCCGAACTTGCCTATCATACCTATGGTACCCGGGATGTCATTGTACGGCTCAATCACCGGTACAACTCGCAGAAATTCCTCAATTTTGAAGCAAAAATAATTGATCCGGCCACGGCCATGGTGAGTTTGCTCGATCACTTTGTCAGATCCCCACAGGCCACTTCGCTTTTGCTTGGGATGGAAAAAGGGCAGGATTCGCGTGATATTGAACTGCTCAACGCTGACCTTCACGGTATTCCGTTACGGGATTTGCGGTTACCTGCCGATGTGATTATTCTCTCGATTATGCGGGGCGGTCAGACCATCATTTCGCATGGCTATACGCGGCTTAGGTTACGGGATATCGTCACCGTGGTAGGGTCGAACGAAAGCCTGGATCAGGTGCAGTTTAAATTTGACAAATGACCTGCATTTCGGCTTATTTGAAACAAAATTTAAAAAAACGAGGGGTAATCATTAAAAATAATAGTCCTGAAAATTCAAAAGAAGGGTAAAATTCTATCTTTGCGGCTATGGCAAAAATTGAAGAGGCAGCAACGCTTAAGAACATAGCTTCGCATTGCAAGGAGTATGGGTTTATTTTTCCCTCCAGTGAAATCTATGACGGGTTGGGGGCTACGTATGATTATGGCCCAAATGGTGTATTACTAAAAAATAACATCAAGGACTATTGGTGGAAATCGATGGTGCAGATGCACGAAAATATCGTCGGAATCGATGCGGCTATTTTCATGCACCCGACTACCTGGAAAGCTTCCGGCCATGTGGATGCATTCAATGACCCATTGGTAGACAATAAAGATTCAAAAAAGCGGTACAGGGCCGATGTGCTCATCGAAGATCAAATGGCCAAAATACAGGCCAAAATAGATAAGGAAGTAGAGAAAGCAGCCAAACGTTTTGGTGAATCGTTTGATGAGCAACAATACCTGACAACCAATCCACGCGTGATGGGGTACCGTGATGAAATCACCTCCATCGAAGAGCGGATGAAGGCCTCCATTGGAAGTGGCGACCTGGATGCATTGAAGCAACTGATTGTGGACCTTGACATTGCCGATCCCGTATCCGGTTCCAAAAACTGGACGGATGTCCGTCAGTTCAATCTGATGTTTAGTACGGAATTGGGATCAGTCGCTGATGGTGCCAGCAAAATTTACCTGAGGCCGGAGACGGCACAGGGGATATTTGTGAATTTCCCCAACGTACAGAAAACCAGCCGGATGAAACCCCCGTTCGGGATTGCGCAGATAGGCAAAGCTTTCCGAAATGAGATCATTGCCCGTCAGTTTATATTCAGAATGCGCGAGTTTGAGCAAATGGAAATGCAATTTTTCATCAAACCGGGTGAGGAAATGAAGTGGTACGCCCATTGGAAAGAAAAGCGAATATCCTGGCATAAAGCCCTGGGATTGGGCGAAGAACGCTACCGTTTTCATGACCACCTGAACCTGGCCCATTATGCCAATGCCGCTTGTGACATTGAATTTCAGTTTCCGATGGGCTTCAAAGAGCTGGAAGGGATTCATTCGCGTACCGATTTTGACCTGAGTTCCCACGAAAAACATTCGGGTAAAAAGTTACAATATTTTGATCCCCAGGACAATAGCTCGTATGTACCCTATGTGGTCGAGACATCCATTGGCCTGGATCGCATGTTTTTGGCTGTCATGTCGGCAGCCTATGACGAAGAAAAACTGGAAGACGGAAGCGAACGTGTGGTGCTGCGCATACCACCGGCACTGGCACCTGTGAAAGCTGCG
>JAOUOM010000024.1 GCA_029880385.1 Cyclobacteriaceae bacterium
CTTCCCTAGCCGTCCGCCCCTAGCCGGGTACATTACGTTAATATTTAAGCACCCACACCCCGCTCGATGTGCTGAGGTAGGTCTCAGATGCGCTTTTGGCTGCTTCGGGCGTATCAAAGTCTTCCACGGCTACCCGATAATAGAGATGATCCGGGGCATAGTGCCGGATGATCTTTACGTCCGTACCGTCTTTCAGTAGTTTGAGGGCATAGTCCTTCGCCAGGTCTCCGTCCACCGAACTGGACAGGATCACATAATAACGCCCCGTAGCACTGGTCACCTCTTCTATGATCCCGGCGGCTAGTCGGGCTGCCAGTGCGACCTTTTGCTCCAGTGCGGTGAGCTGATCCCTGGGATAGGGTTCCGTTGGGAAAATTTCCAGTGCCGATGTGTACAGGGGCCGTGCGACCTCCCAGTTTTGCTGTTCAAACGCCGCATCAGCGTTGGCCAGCAGGCTGTCATACGTTGTTTTTGCTTTGTTTTGGGCGGCCAGGGCTTTTGCATTTGCCTCCGCTTCTTCGTTGGCGATCTGCTCCAGACGTGCTTTTTCTTCCTCTTCCAGGCGTGCTTTTTCTTTTGCTTCCTGCTCCGGCTTGTATACAAACCAATACAATGACCCGGCCAATCCGGCGATGACCAAAAGTACAATTACGATGATTTTAGGTGTCCTGCTCATTGAATGCGTATTGTCAGTTTCAAAAAATATGGCAAAAGGTAACAAATAGTTAGGTGATGTGTTTCATTCACGCCAACTATTTGTCCTGCTTCCTCACCCGGGCTGTCAAACGCATGCCCCACTCCTGTCGGTCGGGTACTTTCTTTTGGTTGCTGCGCCTGGCGATGAAGGGAATGCTCCGAAGTAAGTTCCGCGCTGCTAAGGAGCTGGAATAATCGCATTTTGCCGGGGAGCACTACCGGCTGGCACCCTGGCACCTGTATGCCCGTGCTCCGCGCCGGCCTGCGTACTGCCCACGCCCGGGGCTAGACAGGGACTTTTTGCGCCCTTTACCGCCCCCCGATCAGCGTCTCCCATCAGGGACTCTGATCATGAATCTGCACTATCCCCCCTATTTACCCGGCTGAGGCCGGAATTTGTGCCGGCACGAGAGATGCCTGTGGTCAGCTAAAACGATCCGTATTTTTTGGGAAAAAAGTACGGATCGTTTACTCAAATCATCCGTATATTTTAGGGAAAAAGTACGGGCAGGTCGTCCGGATTCCCAAAACCCCTGCTGCCGCCAGTTTGCAACGGGTGCTTTTCTACATCCCGCTGCCCTCGCCGAAGGACAATCCGATGAGTTGGATTCGTGTCCCTTTCCGGAGACACGGATCGGGCGCAGCCTTTGGAAAGTTTGAAACTTTCCAAAGGCTTTTTTGCCAATTACCCGGAATCTGAAGTAAAAAGCCAAAAAGCCGCTAAAACAGCCCCGGCAGCAGCGGCATCCTTTCCGTTGCGGTAGTGTTGGCGGGCTGGCCGGAAAGATACAGCGGATGACGGGTAGCCCTGCTGCCAAAGGGCCCGTCCCTCCCGCTCCCCCCAGATGATACCTGCATCTACTTCTGGTCTTTTGGTCTTTCATGCGGGTCAGGCATAGAGCTTTACCCGTAACAACATGTCAGATAGTTTGCCCCTTCGTCGTTTCTCACGCACAGTGTGGAGCGAAAGTGATTGAAGGTGAAAACAAGCTGCTATAATTATTAGTATAAAACTAATATGATTAGTTTTGCGGGGCTACTTGCAGAACAGCAAGCAGTCCCTACCCAATCCCTCAACGCCTTGTACTGGAATTGCCATACTTACTTTTCGTTTGGCTACGGAACCCTGTCCGTGGAAGACCTTTTTGATGAGGCAAAAAAAAACGGGGTACATAAGCTCATCCTGACGGATCAGAACAACACGTCGGGCTATATTGAACTACTTCGTCTCTGCCGGGAGCGCCGGGGGGAATGGGAGCTGGAAATAGCACTGGGCATCGAATTCCGGTCAGAGCAGCAGCTATTATACATTGGACTGGCACGCAACAATGAGGGCTTTGAGGAGCTCAACCGCTACCTGAGCCATCACAACAAATCGGGTCAGTCCCTGCGAAAAACAGCCCCGCCATTTGGTCATGCCTATGTCGTCTACCCACTGGCCAACCAGCCCGCCCGTTTGCGTGAAAATGAATTTGTAGGCATCCGCATGCACGAACAGACAGCCCTCTTTGCTCCCTTACAAAAAGCGCGTGCCCACCAGCTGGTAGCCTGGCACCCGGTTACATTCCGCCATAAGCAGGGCTTCAACATCCACCGCCTCCTTCGGGCCATTGACCTCAATATTCTGCTGAGCAAGCTGCCGGTATCCCAACAAGCCGACCCTTCGGAAATCATGATGCCCGAGCACGAACTGAAAAATAAGTACAGTGCCTATCCTGAGTTGATACACAATGCCGAGCGGCTGGTAGCTGATTGCTCCATCCGGTTTGAGCTGGGGGTAGACAAAAACAGGAAATTCTTTACGGGAAGCAAATACGAGGATCGGGAATACCTTTTTGCCCGGGCACGGGAGGGCTATGAGCAGCGCTATGCAGGGAGGCAGACACTCGAAACCGAAGAGCGCTTCGAGCGTGAGCTGGACATTATTGCAAAAAAGAATTTTGAGGCCTATTTCCTGTTTGCCTACGATATCATCCGCTTTGCCGACTCCCGCGGGTTTGCGCATGTGGGCCGGGGCAGCGGGGCCAATAGCGTCATTGCATACTGCCTGGGTATCACCGGGGTGGATCCGATCGGGCTGGATCTATATTTTGAGCGGTTTCTCAATACCGAGCGGTCATCTCCCCCCGATTTTGACATTGATTTTTCATGGCGCGACCGTGACGAGGTGATCCGCTACATTTTTCGTCGGTTTGGGGAAGATCATGTGGCCTTGCTGGGTACCCATACGACCTATCAGCGGCGATCTGTGCTGCGGGAACTCGGCAAGGTATTTGGCTTGCCCAGGGAAGAGATTGATAAAATTGTCGCACAGCCGGACAATCAGGCGTCCCACTTGCAGGATGACATCACGCGGCTTATTTTTCGCTATGCCGGCCTGATGAAGGATATCCCCCGCCACCTGTCGATCCATGCCGGTGGCATATTGATTACCGAACGGCCCATGTACACCTACACGGCACTCGACCTTCCGCCCAAAGGGTTTCCCGTTGCTCATTTTGAAATGCACAATGCCGAGGACATGGGTATCTACAAACTTGACATTCTGAGCCAGCGGGGGCTGGGCCACATCCGGGACACGGCCACCATTGTCTACGAAAACCAGGGGATCCGGGTCGATACGGAGTGCTTTCATGAATTCAAAGAAGATCCGGCCATTCGTGAGTTGCTTCGCACAGGCAACTGCATGGGTTGTTTCTATGTAGAATCCCCCGCCACCCGCATGCTACTGGGCAAATTAGGTTGTGAGGACTACCTCACCCTGGTAGCGGCCAGCTCCATCATACGGCCGGGAGTGGCCAGTTCCGGTATGATGCGTACCTACATCGAACGTCACCATGCCGTGCGCCAGGGCCGTTCGTACCAGTCCGTCCATCCCAGGCTGGACGAGATCATGAAAGAGACGTATGGGGTCATGGTGTATCAGGAAGACGTGATCAAAGTAGCGCACCACTTTGCCGGCCTCACCCTGACACAAGCCGATGTATTGCGCCGGGGTATGTCGGGCAAATACCGCTCACGCAGGGAATTTCAGCAGGTAAAGGATCAGTTTTTTGAAAACTGCCACCGGATGGGGTATTCTGTAGCCGTGACAGAGCGGGTCTGGTTTGAGATCGAGAGTTTTGCCGGATATTCCTTTGCCAAGGGGCATTCAGCCTCCTATGCTGTGGAGAGTTACCAGAGTCTCTACCTCAAGGCACATTACCCGCTGGAGTTTATGGTGGGTGTGATCAATAATTTTGGTGGTTTTTACAAAACCGAGTTTTATATTCATGAAGCCCGGAAATGGGGAGCGCAGATAGAAGCCCCCTGTGTCAATCACGGCCGCTACCTTACGTCAATTCGCGGTAACGTGATCTACATTGGGTTTGTTCATCTCCGGGACTTATCCCAAAAAGCCGGTGAACAGATTGTTGCCGAAAGGGAGCGAAACGGCCCTTACCGCAGTTTAGACCACTTTATCCGCCGTGTTCCGATGGGCCAGGAAGACCTCCAGCTCCTGGTGCGCAGTGGGGCTTTTCGCTTTACGGGACAAAAAAAGAAAGAGCTCCTCTGGCAGGTGCAGTTGTACATAGGTCAAAAAGCCCGTAAACAGGTAATTGGGGGTGATTTGTTCGACGAAGAGCCTGAACGCTATTCGCTACCCACGCTCACCTATTTTCCACTTGAAGATGCCTATGACGAAATAGAACTGTTGGACTTTCCTCTTTGTGATCCTTTTTTGCTGGTAGATGCCCCCGATACGGAAGCATGCAGTGCCTCACAGCTCCGTGACAGGCTATTGGTATCTGTCACCATTACAGGCTACCTGGTCACGACCAAACAGACCCGTGCAAAAACAGGCGAACAGATGTATTTCGGGACGTTTTATGACTGGCAGGGGGCGGTTTTTGATACCGTGCACTTTCCGCAACAGGCGCGGCAGTACCCGTTCCGGGGGCGTGGGTTTTACCGTCTGTCGGGCCGGGTCGTTGAGGACTTTGGCTATCCGATGATCGAAGTAAGCAAAATGGAAAAACTCCCCATGAAGGAAAAGACCTGGCTGCCGGGCTGCCGGACTGCTTAAATGGGCAGGTAAATATGAAAGGTTGTTCCTTTTCCTACTTTACTTTCCACTTCAATAATTCCGTTATGTTTTTCGATAATTCCATGTGTGATGGAAAGCCCCAGTCCGGTTCCCTTTCCCACTTCCTTGGTCGTATAGAAGGGCTCGAATATTTTGGCTCGGATATTTTCCGGCATTCCCATTCCCGAATCGCGGATGTATATATGTGCATATGTCTTTCCGAGTTTGTCCACACAATGAGTTCCGATCGTAATAACGCCCTTTTCGGAAATTGCCTGAATGGCATTGGATACAATGTTAACAAACACCTGATTTAATTCTCCCGGGTAACATTCTATTTGAGGAATATGGCCAAATTTCCGCACAATCTCAATTCTGCCATTGTACTGATTATGCAACAAAAGCAGTGTATTATCAAGGCTTTCCTCTATATCGGCCAAAATCAATTTGGCATTATCAAGGCGTGAAAAGGTACGCAGGCCCCGTACAATCTCAGAGGTACGCTCGGCTCCTTTTCTGATATTGGTAGTCGTACGGGTAACAAATGACAATAGCCGGTCAAATTGCATTTCCTCCCTCATTTGATTGATTTCCGTGATTTTGGAGGCTGCATTTTCTTCATTGAGTTCGAAATAGGCAGAAAGAAGATTTTTGACCTCCCGAAGGTTTTCTTCCAGTGAGTTGATACCGGCAAACACATAATTGACCGGGTTGTTGATCTCATGTGCGATTCCGGCAGTCAGTACGCCCAAAGAGGCCATTTTTTCCGAAACGATCAACTGGTTATTGGCTTTTTCCAATCGCTGTTCAGCTTCTTTTTGTTCTGATATATTTTCTACACTTGACCAAATGTAGTTTTTACCATTTCGGCTAATTTTGGTACCCTGTACCTTCACATAGACAATATGTCCTTTTTTGTGTATGTACTCCCTTTCCCAGGGGCCAAATTCCCCATCTTTTTCAATGAATGAAAGTTCATCTTCCACCATGAACAATTGTCTGTCCGGAATAAACTCTTTTACACTCATTCCCTTAAGCTCCTCTACTGTATACCCGATAATATCGGCAAATGATTGGTTTACGTCAATCAGCTGGCCATTCATATTTTTAAGTTTGAGCCCAATCCGACTTGTCTCAAATAACTGACGGTTAAAGTTTTTACTTTCAACCAATTCCTCTTCTGCCACTTTTTGGGCAGTGATATCCCGTATAACAGACACAAAATTTTCGATGGTTCCTTCCACTCCTTTCAGGCATGCCACTGACGTTCCAATCCATTTTTCAACTCCCCCTTTTGTAAGGATACGGATTTCAAGGTAGTCATCTGCACGAGAGCGAATGAGCTTATTTAGGAAGTCAATCAATTTTATTCGGTCCTCCGGGTAAATAATAGACAATGGTTTATTTTCCAGTTCTTCTGTCGTATAGCCGGAAAGTCCCACAATGGTCGGGCTGATATACTGGTAGTTACCCAATCCATCGATGAGGCATATCACATCAGTTGCATTCTCTGCGAGGAGCCGGTACTTTTTCTCACTTTCTTCCCGCAATTTCTTTTCAATCATCAACTCAGAAATATCCATTCCCGTTGTTTGAATCTCGACGACTTCTCCCTTTTCATTAAATATGGGTGTATCAATCCACTTATGCCATTTGCCGGGTGTCATTTCGGATACGATGGTAACGGGTCTTTTTTCGCGTACGATCAATTCGTATTGCTGCTTGATTAATGATTTATCTCCATGAGTAAGGTCAGTCATTTTCTTTCCTACCATTTCACCAACGGTATAGCCCATCATTTTGGCAGATGCCTCATTTGCATACAGGCAGGTACTGTCTGGTTTTACCCGGGTGACTACCTCTGTGTGGTTTTCCAGCAAGCTGCGGTAGGCCGCTTCACTTTGCTTGTATTTTAATTCATTTTGTTTTTGTTCTGTGATATTTTTTACGATTACCGTTGCTCCCTCTACTACCTGCTGATTGATCATGGGACTAATGACAGTGGAAAAAAAGGAAGTTCTACCTTTCAGCATGATTTCACTTTCATAATACACAGATTTGGCATTTGCATACATTTCCTCCAGGTAATGCTCAAGGGACAATGCCTCATCGCCATATATTTGAATATCCAATATACTTCGGCCGATAAGGTCACTTTTATTCCTGCCCCAAACATCATGATTCATTTCATAGATCACCCAATCCTTGTCCAGTGTGTAGATATGATCATTGGAGAAATTAAACAGTGAATTGTACTTTTTATCCTGTATGTCAAGTAATTGCTTCATACGAGCGTTTTCCAAGGCAATGGTAAGGCTCGGGACCAGTAAGTGGATCAATTTGCGATCCTGCAGTGTGATCCCATTGGGAACGTCACTTCCGACCCTGATTATACCAATACAACGATTTTGCAAACAGAGAGGAATGAAATAATCACTTTTGATATTGACGGCATTTGGCTGGTCATCAAACTGATACATTGAGGGCCATTTGTCCAGATTTTCTCTATAAAATTCTCGTTTTTCTTTCGATATTAGGGTGAGAATTTCATTTTGGCTCGGGACAAATTGTTTTTCATGCAATTCAACAATGGTTCCGTTTCGCTCATATAGCATGACATTTTTGTATTCCTCATCATGAAGAACGATGGAGGAATAGGAGAATTCAAACTCTTCCTTTATGAACTTAAAAGTCTCCAGCACCAAACGGTAGATGGAATAGCCGTTGATCTTCTCGTGATATCGTTGCAGAACACCCAGTAAATGCTCACAATCCAATGTTTTTTTTTCAGATGAAAAATCCATACTAAATCATTCTTGTGGCAAAAAAATCGTAAAAGTTGAGCCCACCCCCTCTTCTGTTTCAACTTCTATTTTGCCTTTGTGCTTTTGTACTATGCCATGACTTATGGACAATCCCAGGCCTGCTCCCTGCCCTACCGGACGCGTAGTGAAAAACGGTTCAAAAATCTTGTCCATAATAGCTTCCGACATTCCTTTGCCGGTATCTTTTATAATTATTGTAACAAACCTTTTTTCTTCTATGTTTGTTTGATTTGTTTGAATAAAAATCGTACCGGCACCCTCAATAGATTGAATGGCATTTGAAATGAGATTGACAAAAACCTGGTTTAGTTCACCCGGAAAACAATTGATTTTTGGGATATGGGCATAATTTCGTTCTACCTGGATACGGTTGCCCATATGGTTTTGAAATAAAATAAGCGAATAATCCAGATTATCTTCAATGTTTGCATAAACCGGACTTGACGTATCAGCCTGTGCGAACGCCCGCAAACCTTTTACAATCTCCGTGGCCCGAATAGCCCCTTTCCGGATATTGGAAACGGATCGATCAATATAATCCAGTAATTTAAAAAAAAGGATATCTTCCTTCATTTGCCCGATTTCAGGCAATTTTTGTGCTGCATTTTCAGGTGTGACTGTTTCGTATGCGGCGATCACTTTTTTGAGTGTGGTCAGGTCTTCATCAAGAGCATTTATGCCCGCATAGACATAGTTGACCGGATTGTTGATTTCATGAGCTATCCCTCCTGTCAGTAAGCCAACCGATGCCATTTTTTCACTTTGGATTAGCTTGGATTGTGTTTCCTGTAATTCACGTTTGGATCGCCTTTCCTCGTCAAGGACACGATGAAGCTCTTCATCTGTTTCGGTTAAATGCTCAAAAAAATTAATCGCCTGATCGGCCATTTCTTTCAGTTTTGCTTCCGAATCAACCAGTTTTTTATTTAGCTTCAGCACATCGGAATGAGATGATTTTACTTCCAGATCGTAGAGCCCTACCAGTACCAATAAAAACAAAAAGGAAAACAGTTTAACGATCAGGTCATGGAGATTTCGATAGTCCCCTTGTATTTGATTGTCAATTTCTATCTGGTATTCATCAAGGATATAGGCAAGGAGAATCGTTAAAAGGGAAAGTATTGTAAAGAAATGGCCTTCATTTTTCGCTCCATACATATAACTGACAAACGGGACAATGACAAGTACGGTAATAAAAGCCGATGAAATCCCTCCTGTAGAAAATATCAGATAGGTCACAATCCCAAAAATGGAAAACACCACGACGCGGGTCATGACTTCAACGATTTGTCTTTTCCGAACAAAATAGTAGGAGATTATCAAAATAGCCCCCACTATTGAGACAACATAGGTAGCCTGGTAGAATCCAATAAATAAATAAAACACGACAAAAAACACGGCACTGATCAGACACATGCTGATTATGCCAATCAGTACTTTTTTGCCCAAACGCCTTGATACGTCATCCGTAACTTTGGAAAAAAAAACATTATTCATTTGCCGGTTTATTAGTTGTATGCTGCTTAAACCGTCTTTTAAACTAAATAAATTTCATTTAGTTATGTTTTTTTTTCAAAACCTGGTCACAATACTCCCTTGGTCGTTGGGAGGGATCCCATTTCATCTTTATTTCTGGCAACGGCTGTTCGGATTGCTTTGGCAAACCCCTTGAATATCGCTTCAATTTTATGGTGTTCATTCTCACCGGAGGCCTGGATGTTCAGGTTGGCCTTGGCCGTATCGGTAAATGACTTGAAAAAATGCATAAACATCTCGGTCGGCATTTCTCCGATTTTTTCACGTTTAAATTCCACGTCCCAGACCAGCCAGGGTCTGCCGCCAAAATCAATGGCCACCTGGGCCAGTACGTCATCCATGGGCAATAAAAACCCATATCGGTTTGTGCCCTTTTTGTCTCCAAGGGCCTTCAGGAACGCTTCGCCCAAAGCCAGGGCGGTATCTTCGATGGTGTGATGCTCATCTATGTGCAAATCACCCGTCACGTGGATGTCCAGATCAATCCCTCCATGCTTTCCTAACTGATCAAGCATGTGGTCAAAAAAACCAAGGCCTGTGTGTATGGCTGTTTTTCCCTCTCCATCCAAATTCACCAAAACCGAAATATCCGTTTCCTTCGTTTTTCTTCGAACCAGCGCCCGTCTTGGCTTCCATACCAATTCAGTGTAAATCTGCCGCCAATGCAGCGTGGTAAGTTCTGCATCGGTCAATTTTTCATCGGAAATGTGGATGGCTTTGCAGCCAAGGTTACGTGCCAGCTGCACGTCGGTTACCCGGTCGCCAATCACATAGCTGTTTGGGATATCATAGCCCCCTCTCAGGTACTTTTCCAGCATACCAATGCCTGGTTTGCGACTGGGATGGTTTTCATGCGGCCAGTGTTCGTCTATATGCACGGCATCAAAGTATATGCCCTGTGACTCGAGAGTGCGCATAATAAAATT
>JAOUOM010000515.1 GCA_029880385.1 Cyclobacteriaceae bacterium
GTATTTTTCTCATTTCTATAATTGGCTACAACATCCGAATATAGTGCATATTCACTATATTTCTCTTATATGTATATTTTGTAAACTATTCATTTTCAGTAACAAAACCGTTTGTAAACGTTTGTAGTCGTTTGTAAACGTTTGCACACGGATAAAAACGCAACTCGGATTTGTACTTATGAAGCTAACGGTTGTTTGATTTCCAAAAACGTACCAAAACTGACCGTAAAAAGCCCCGCTACCACCAGTTTGTCCTGCTCTTCGACATGTTCCGCAGGGTATATCGACGTGGTGATCCGTGAGGATTTTAATCCGATGCCACAGTGGGTGTTTTCACCTACTGCTGGTTGGTGGCCTTTCCCCGTTGGTGATAACCAACCGAAGGGGGGAGTTATCTGTTCGCCACAAGTCGCGCTCCATCGCAACGCCCTTCGCGGGAAGACTTGCGACAGCATAGGGGCAAGTTGCGGACGGCAAGTTGCGCCATCGCCTTGCCCCGTGCTGGAGTGAGATCCTGCTTAATTTAATCCAATCCTGGGGACTTCTTTTTTCGCTATTCCTTTGACCAGGCCATTGGCAAAATGGATGTCAAAATAATATTGTTTTTGGAAGTCAGTATCATAAGATTCCAGGATGGTCCATAGTTCTGATTGTGCCGAATGGGAATCGAATCCAGTTTCAAAATCCTTGATGGTATAGACAACCTGATCCAGTATTTCATTAAAAGGGTTTGTTGATTTCAGAAGCAATAATTTCTGGGCAATCGTAGATTTAGTATCCCCTCGCATGATCGGATCTGTATTTTGTAAATTATCTGGCCAGATGTCTAATGACGTGTGCCCACCTGTTAGCGGGCTAATTTCGCTTTGATTGTAAATCGTTTCTAGCGTATCTTTTTCAAAGTTAAAATTAATCGTGTCCCTTTGGTCTCCATTTGTCTTGATGATTATCCAAAATTCATTGTAAAGGGAAATCATCTCAGTGAAATTGTCAATTGTTTCGAAGGTGTTTCCCTGTACAAAAAGGTTTAGGATTTCTTCATTATTATATAATTCCCGCAGCTTCTGATAGCATATTTGATGTGAATCGCCAGCTTCTATTGTCAAATAATTATTCATCAAATCCGGATTGATATTTTCCCCGGATTGGCAAGAAATCATAAACAAAGAGATTGAAAAGATGAAAATTGACAGATTCTTCATAATTAAGTTTGATTTATTGTTGAGTAAGATACCATGCAGTGTGAAATGGTTGGAAAGTGAATTGATAATCATTCGTTTGCCTGTTTTTTTATCGTGATTAAATACGATGTGTTTTCGGATTAAAAGCCCCCGCTGGCGCACGCGTGTCGCGTGTGTCCAAATCTAGTGGATCCAAATCCACCCCCCTGGTTCGTGTCCTCACCAACCAATGGCACACCCTCCTATCCTGCCGTATGGCAAAGGGCACAAAAAGCCGGTAAACCAGCCCCGGCAGCAGCGGCATCCTTTCCGTTGGGTTTGGCGGGCGGGTAGGCCAGGAAAGATACAGCGGATGACGGGTAGCCGCGCTGCTAAAAGGCCAGTCCCTCCCGCTCCGAATGAACAGGATAATCAGTCCGGGCATAAAGAAAAAATAAACATCAGAAAACGTGTGGTTGCCTTTCTTCACAACAAGCCTGCACGAAACCATAGTTTTTACCTATTTTTGTCGCTTTTCAAAGACACACCATGGAAGAACAAAATCCGCAAAACAAAGGAAATTATTCAGCAAGTAACATTCAGGTGCTCGAAGGCCTGGAGGCCGTACGGAAGCGTCCTGCCATGTACATTGGCGATGTAGGGGTAAAAGGCCTGCACCACATGGTATGGGAAGTCGTGGACAACTCCATTGATGAGGCACTGGCAGGGTATTGTGATACCATATTGGTGGATATAAATGAGGACAATTCGGTAACGGTACAGGACAATGGCCGCGGGATACCTACTGACTACCACGAGAAAGAAAAAAAATCGGCACTGGAGGTCGTGATGACCGTCTTGCATGCCGGGGGTAAATTTGACAAAGATACCTATAAGGTTTCGGGCGGGCTACATGGTGTGGGGGTATCGTGTGTGAATGCCTTGTCGACGCAACTGATTGCAACCATTCATCGTAACGGGGTCATTTATGAGCAGGAATACGCAAAAGGGATACCCAAGGCACCTGTCCATGAAGTAGGCACTACCGACAAAAACGGAACCATTATAAAGTTCAAACCGGACGAGAGTATTTTCAATGTTTCGGTCTATAGTTATGATACCGTGGCAACGCGGTTGAGGGAGCTGGCCTTTTTGAATGCAGGCATCCGGATACTGCTGACCGACCACCGGGAAAAAGACGAAGACGGAAATGACCGGTCTGAAGAATTTTTGTCAGAAGGCGGACTGGTTGAATTTGTCAACTACCTGGACGAAGCCAGGGAAAAGCTGATCCCTGAACCTATCTATGTGGAAGGCGACAAAGGCGGGATACCCGTACAGGTGGCTATGAACTACAACACGTCGTATTCGGAGCATGTGGTGTCCTATGTCAATAACATCAATACCATAGAGGGAGGAACCCACGTGGCTGGTTTTCGCCGGGCACTTACCCGCACGTTGAAATCCTATGCCGACAAATCGGGACTTCTCGAGAAAGTAAAGC
>JAOUOM010000517.1 GCA_029880385.1 Cyclobacteriaceae bacterium
CCACATTTGCTCCCGTTTTATTGTTTGCCGGGGCTATCTGGGGAGCCTATGCATTTGCCGGTTTTTACGGAGTAGGTATTGCGGCTTCGGCCATGATGGCGACTACCGCTATGCAGTTGGCTATTGATGCCTTTGGCCCGATTGCTGATAATGCCGGCGGGATTGCCGAAATGAGTGAATTGCCACAGGAAGTACGGGGCAGAACGGACATTCTGGATTCGGTAGGTAATACGACGGCAGCCATTGGTAAGGGCTTTGCGATTGCATCGGCTGCATTGACGGCACTGGCTCTATTTGCTGCCTATGTGACATTTACAGGTATAGATGGTATCAATATTTTTAAGGCGGATGTATTGGCGGCCCTCTTTATCGGAGGGATGATTCCGGTAGTGTTTTCGGCATTGGCGATGAACTCGGTAGGAAAAGCGGCCATGGAAATGGTAAAAGAAGTGAGGCGACAGTTCAGGGAAATCCCGGGTATAATGGAAGGGACATCCAAGCCGGAATATGGTAAGTGTGTGGATATTTCGACCAAGGCGGCCCTGAAAGAAATGGTCATGCCGGGGGCTATTACCATCATAACCCCGATATTGATTGGTTTCGTAATGGGGCCTGAAGCACTGGGTGCATACATGGCAGGAGTAGCCGTATCGGGAGTGGTCTGGGCGATTTTCCAGAATAATGCAGGCGGTGCCTGGGATAATGCCAAAAAATCATTTGAGGCAGGCGTGGAAATCGATGGACAGATGACATACAAAGGATCTGAAGCGCATAAGGCGGCGGTGACCGGGGATACAGTCGGCGATCCGTTTAAAGACACGTCCGGTCCTTCCATGAATATATTGATCAAGCTGACCTGCCTGGTTGGTTTGGTGATCGCCCCGATTTTGGGGGAAATGAATGGAGAAAGCCATGCGCAAAAAGCAGCGGTCGAACAATCCAATAAAAACACAACAGAAGTGGTATCTATTGATAAATAAGTACAAATCAGAATATTATGCTTTAAAAAAAAGCCGCCACAAAATATGTGGCGGCTTTTTTTGTTTTAATCAAAATATATAACGAACTCAGGTGTGAGGTTGGGTAAAATAAGGGTTTGCTTGATGGATTTTGTTGTATACATTTAGCATATCAAAATCAATTGTTAACTAAAATCAAAATTTCATGAAGAGAAAATTACTTTCCTTAGTAATGATTCTCCTGTCGTTTGGTGTCGTATATGCACAGCGAACGGTAAGTGGAAAAGTTACATCTGCCGAAGATGGCAGTGGGATTCCCGGGGTTAGTGTAGTTTTGAAAGGAACTACTACCGGAGGAACGACCGATTTGGATGGAAACTACCGATTGAGTGTTCCGGAAGAAGGCGGTACATTAATGTTTACGTTTATTGGGATGACAACTGTGGAAGCAGAAATCGGGACACGCGCTGTGCTCGATGTGACCATGAGTGAAGACATCACCCAATTGTCTGAGGTAGTCGTTACGGCCCTTGGTATCGAACGAGAGGCCCGGAATATCGGGTACGGTATCGATGTGCTTCAGGCTGATGAACTTGTGAAAGCAAGGGAAACCAATATTGTGAATGCCCTGCAGGGTAAAGTGACGGGTGTTCAGATCACAAATACGGGTGGTAACCTGGGTTCGTCATCCAAGATCATTATCCGTGGTATTTCTTCCCTGAGCGGTAACAACAGCCCCTTGTGGGTAGTGGATGGCGTTATGATAAATGACGCGCAGACACCTACGGGTTCCAGGATATCGGGAAACAGGGATTTTGCAAACGGTGCGTCCATTATCAACCCGGACGATGTTGAATCCATAAACATCCTGAAAGGTGCAGCTGCCACGGCATTGTACGGCTCACGAGCAGCAGCCGGTGCCGTAATTGTAACCACCAAAAGAGGAAAAGCCGGCAAGAACGGGGGAGCTACGGTAACGTTTAACTCATCCCTGAGGTTTGACCAGCTGATGCGGATACCTGATTACCAGCAGGAGTACGCCATGGGTGATTTTGCCAAGTATGATTCCATTTCGCAGGGATTTGACTGGGGGCCACGGATCGTCGGCCAAACGGTTGATAACCTTCCGGTAACGGGAAATACAGGCAAGCTTACTGCGTTTGAGAATAATGGTATCAACGACTTCTTCAAAACAGGCGTTACCATGATCAATAACTTTGCCGTTGGGGATGCAGATGAGCGGATGAATTACCGCCTGAGTGTGACATCACTAAATCAGACAGGTATATTGCCAGGAGCAGAACTGGGCAGGTTAACCGTAGGCTTAAATGCCGGTGTGAAGCATAGCAAAAAGATAAGTACGAAGTTTGGAATGCAGTATATCGGTACCAATTCAATGGGAACCGGTGTGACAGGTGCCAATGACCCGAATATTATCGGACTGGCTTCTTTTAGCAGTACACTCGATCAGAAACTTTTCAGGGAATGGAAGGATGTCAGTGGCAATCAAATCAATGTATTGCAAAGAGCTGCAGATGGTACTGCATTGACCAATAACCCGTACTGGGTACAGCACGAAAATCAGAATACACGTGATGATGACCGTGTGATAGGAAACTTTGAAGTGAATTTCAGCCCGTTTGAAGGATTTAATCTGATGGGTCGTATCGGAATGGACTTTGAGGATGATAAGCGT
>JAOUOM010000025.1 GCA_029880385.1 Cyclobacteriaceae bacterium
CGGCCCTTTTGTTGGTAAATCCTACGGATTCAACACCTGCGGTTATCAAACAGGGGAAAGCCTTGTATGAAAGCTATTGTGACCATTGTCATGGGGCAACGGGACTTGGCGATGGCAAAGTAGGCCAGGTATACAAAGGCGTTACCGCCTATACATCTGCTTCGGTTATCGATAAACCTGCCGGACACTTCTTTCAGGTAATCACCTATGGAAAAGGAAGAATGGGGGCACATGGTTCACAGATCAGCCCTGAGGACAGATGGAAAATCGTCCGGTATGTTCAAGTTTTACAAAAGCAATAATTAACACTCGTAATTAACCATTATGGTAGAGGAGAAATTTGATTTTACAGCCAGAGCAAAGAAGAATCTTTTTTTGGTGATAGCTGCCGGAATATTGCTGGCAGTAGTAGGTGTCTTTCTTATGAATATGGGTGGGCACCACGGAGAAGTGGCCGCAGAAGGTGGTCATGCTTTTCACTGGTATAACCGTTTGTATGCTAATATATGGATCAACAATATATTCTTTTCGGGAATTGCAGTTGTTGGGGTGTTGTTTTTTGCCATTCAGTATGCAGCACAAGCGGGCTGGTCTGCTGGAATCAAGCGGATTCCCCTTGCCTTTGGCTCATGGTTGCCCATTGGGGGTCTGTTGATGCTTGTTTCATTTCTTGCATTTGGTCATGATCTGTTTCACTGGATGGATGGTACCCTTTATGGCGAGGAAGGAGATGCAATTCTAAAAGGCAAAGCAGCCTTCTTTTACTGGCCATTAGAAGGGGGTACATTCCCACTTTTCTATGTGGCCCGTATGGTTCTCTTTTTTGGTGTTTGGTACCTGCTTTTCACACAGCTACGCAAAATGGCGTTGACGGAGGATGAAATAGGAGGAACCGATCTATGGTATAAAATGCGAAAGCTTTCTGCCATATTTATCATCTTTTTCGGTGTTTCGTCCAGTGTTTCTGCCTGGGACTGGGTAATGTCTATCGACCCCCACTGGTTTAGTACCATGATGGGATGGTATGTGTTTGCCAGCTGGTGGGTAACAACCCTTGCGCTTATTACCTTAATCGTTGTATTGCTTAAAGATCAGGGATTATTGTCTGTCGTAAACAGCAATCACCTGCATGACCTGGGTAAATTCGTTTTTGCATTTTCTGTTTTCTGGACTTATATCTGGTTTTCTCAGTTCCTGTTGATTTATTACGCCAATATTCCGGAAGAAACGATCTATTTTGTTTCCCGATGGAAAAACGATCATTATGCGCCCTTCTTTTTTGTCAACCTGTTGTTGAATTTCTTTTTGCCATTCCTGATTCTCATGACCCGGGATGCCAAACGACATGCCAGGTTCTTAAAAGTAATCACCCCTGTGGTAATTTTTGGGCACTGGATCGATTTTTATCTGATGGTTACGCCTGGAACACTACGTGAAAATGGCGGTTTTGGCCTGCTTGAAATCGGCTTGCTGACGGTATATGCAGGAGCATTTATTTATGTGGTTTTGAATGCACTTTCCAAGTCTGCGCTAGTTGCCAAAAACCATCCCATGTTAAAAGAAAGTTTACATCATCATATCTAAAATTTAAGAAATGTTGAATTTAGTTGTTGTCTTGGCAGTAGTATTAATTATCGCAATACTCATTGCATTGTTTCGTGTTTCAACATTGGTTGGAATTGTTAAAGGAGACACCCAAAGACAAGTACCTAGCGGGAATAAAGTACAGGCTTTCTTGCTGATCGTATTTATGGTTGTAGGTCTTGGAGCCTTCTTTTATTATTCTTTTGGTGGTTTAAACGATGATTATGTACAGCCGCTCGCGTCCGAGCACGGTGTTATTACGGATCGTTTGTTTTGGATTACCATGGCTATTACGGGTTCTGTTTTTGTGGTTACCCAGATTTTTCTTTTCGGATTTTCATACAAATATCAGCATAGCGAAAACCGCAAAGCTTTCTATTTCCCCCATAACAATAAACTGGAGCTTTTCTGGACGGGTGTACCTGCCATTGTGCTGGCTTTATTGATCCTGTCCGGATGGAGAGCATGGGTTGATATTACAGGTGAAGCCCCTGAAGATGCCGAAGTAATCGAAGTAGTGGGCTATCAATATGCCTGGTCGGTACGATATGGCGGAAGTGATAAAAAATTAGGTGATTACGATTACAAGAAAATTGATGCAACCAACCAGTTGGGTATCGATTTCAGTGATAAGGATGCATTTGATGATTTTATTCCGCGTGAATTGCACGTTCCAAAAGGAAAACCCGTCTTGTTACAAATCAGGGCACGGGATGTCATCCACAGTGTATTTATCCCACATTTCCGATTGCAAATGAATGCCGTACCCGGTATGCCAACACGCTTCTGGTTTGTTCCAACCAAATCTACCGAAGATATGCGTGAGGAAACGGGCAATCCGGATTTTAATTATGAACTTGTCTGCAATAAAATATGTGGCAAAGGACATTTTGCCATGAAATACACCATCGTGGTGGATGAGCCTGCTGATTATGAGGCCTGGTACAATTCACAGGATCCATGGTTAAAACAAAATGCGGATTATTTAAGTGAAGTTCCTCAAAACCTACAGGAAGCTGCCCAAATAGCAGCCAAACTGGATGATAGGAGCGAGCCTTCCTCAATTGATGGTATAGCGGTAAGTAGTACAAAATAAAATTAGAAATTAATGTCAGTTACAGAAGAACTTTCACATCATGATGATCATCACGAAGAGCATCATGAGCAAGGCTTTATAGCTAAATATATTTTTTCTACCGACCATAAGGTAATTGCCAAGCAATTCCTGATCACAGGTATAATCTGGGCATTATTGGGTGGTGCACTGTCCGTTATTTTCCGATTGCAATTGGGTTTTCCTGATCTGAACCTTGAATTTTTAAGGCCTCTGTTAGGAAAATGGATATCCAGCAACGGAAAACTTGATTCTGAATTTTTCCTTGCTTTGGTCACGATGCATGGTACCATCATGGTATTTTTTGTTTTGACGGCCGGGCTGAGTGGTACATTTAGTAATTTCCTGATTCCGCTTCAGATCGGGGCCCGTGATATGGCTTCCGGGTTTATGAACATGTTATCCTACTGGTTTTTCTTCTTGTCCAGTGTCATCATGTTTGTGTCCCTGTTTATCGAAACAGGACCTGCAGGAGGTGGATGGACCATTTATCCGCCATTGAGTGTACTACCACAGGCTATTCAGGGTTCCGGACTTGGCATGACGTTGTGGCTTGTGGCCATGGTCTTCTTTATCGCTTCTACGTTATTGGGCGGTATTAATTATGTTACCACGGTCATCAATATGCGAACAGAGGGTATGACATTCTCCCGAATGCCATTAACCATCTGGTCCTTCTTTATCACGGCCATTATCGGAATTCTTTCATTCCCTGTTTTGGTTGCGGCAGCTTTATTGCTGGTTTTTGACCGCTCATTTGGAACAAGCTTTTATCTATCCGAAATATTCATCGGCGGGGAAGCCCTCCCTAATATGGGTGGAAGTCCGATTTTGTTCCAACATTTATTCTGGTTTTTAGGTCACCCTGAAGTATATATCGTATTGTTACCTGCATTGGGTATTACGTCAGAGATTATTTCGACCAATTCGCGTAAGCCAATATTTGGGTATACAGCCATGATACTTTCCATGGTCGCTATTGCGTTCCTTTCGTTTATCGTTTGGGCACACCACATGTTTGTATCCGGGTTAAATCCGTTCCTAGGATCTATCTTCATGTTCCTTACACTGATTATCGCCGTGCCTTCGGCGGTAAAATCATTTAATTATCTGACCACATTGTGGAAAGGGAACATTGTATTTACTCCTGCGATGTTGTTTTCTATCGGTTTGGTTTCCTTCTTTATTTCCGGAGGACTGACCGGGATTTTCCTGGGCAACTCTGCGTTGGACATCAATCTTCATGATACGTATTTTGTGGTGGCACACTTTCACCTGGTAATGGGTAGTGCTGCGTTTTTTGGATTGTTGGCTGGTGTGTATCACTGGTTTCCAAAAATGTTTGGGCGAATGATGGATACCAAACTCGGCTACCTGCATTTCTGGTTGACGTTTGTGGGTGTATACCTGGTATTCTTCCCATTGCACTACATAGGTATTGCGGGCTTTCCACGTCGCTATTACTCATTCACAAATTTTGATGCATTCAGCACCTTTACTGACTTGAATACATTTGTGAGTATTGCGGCCATTGTTACGTTTGGTGCTCAATTTATTTTCCTTTTCAATTTCTTCTATAGCATGTTTGCCGGTCGCAAAGCACCGTTAAACCCCTGGAAATCCAATACATTGGAGTGGACAACACCTCGTGTGCCCGGACATGGAAACTGGCCTGGGGCAATTCCAAAAGTATATCGTTGGCCATATGATTATAGCAAGCCAGGTGCCGAGGATGATTTTATTCCTCAAACAGTGCCTTATTCGCAGACAACATCATCCAATTTTCCACATGAAAATGAGTTGGCTAAAAGCGAAGGAGCGGAAGAAGGTGGTGCCCACTAATGATAAGAAAAGAAGTTTTTAAAAAAATCAATTTATATACGATCATTGCCGTCTACCTGTTGATATTGGTAGGCGGCATTGTTCGTAGTTCGGGTGCCGGGATGGGTTGTCCTGATTGGCCAAAATGTTTTGGAAGTTATGTTCCACCTACTTCCGTTGAACAATTACCTGCCGATTATAAAGAGGTTTATGTAGCCAAGCGAATAGCCAAAAACCAACGGTTGATCGCTACATTGAATGTCTTGGGCATGGATAAAATGGCCGGAAAACTAGCCGAAAACCCCGTCATTTATCAGGAAAGCGAATTTAATGCAGTGAAAACCTGGACAGAATACATCAATCGGATTTTTGGTGTTTTGATCGGGTTCCTTATCATCCTTACCATGCTTAGTTCTTTTTCCTATTGGCACGAAAAACGTTTGGTTACGGTAATGGCTGTTTTTTCTTTCTTTCTGGTGCTTTTCCAGGGTTGGTTAGGATCTCTTGTGGTGTCTACCAATTTATTACCCGGGTTTGTATCGGTACATATGATCCTGGCATTGGTAATGGTCATGATCCTGCTCTATATGCAATATGTGATACGGCCGTATGCTTCTGAAAAGACACCCTATACGCCATTAATCGTTTTATTATTTCTCGGACTGCTTTTCCCACAACTTTTGCTGGGCATAGAAGTTCGGGAAATGATTGATACGTTGGTGATGTCCGGATCTGCCCGTGCCCAATGGATAACTAGCATGGGACTGCCATTTTATATTCATCGTTCCTATAGTATTGTATTGCTTTTAGTAGCAGCATATCTTTTCTATCGCTCCTATGTATCCGGTTTTCTGGCAACGGAAAGTGGACGTTTTGTCAAAGCTATTTCCACTCTCATTGTTTTGGAAATAGGCGGAGGGATTATGATGGCATATGGCAATGTACCAGCCTGGGTACAACCCTTGCACCTGCTATTGGCAACATTGATTATTGGACTGACATTTTATTTGTTTTTATTGGCTTTGGCCGGGCGTAAAACTGCTTTATGAACCTAACAACAGTATATAGCGACACCTGGAAGGACAGGGTATTACCCTATATCGAATTATTGAAGCTGCGACTTTCCTTTTTAGTGGCATTTTCATCAGCTTTTGGCTATCTGTTAGCCTATCAGGGCATGTTGGCATGGACGCAATTTGTCTGGTTTACCATTGGGGGTTTTCTCATTTCAGGAGCTTCCGTCACGATCAACCAACTCCTGGAAAGTAAGTACGATGCCGTCATGAAACGTACAGCGGCCCGTCCGGTTCCTACCGGCCGTATCAGCAGGCAGCATGCCATCGTATATGTTCTGGCTTTATCGCTGGCTGGTTTTGTTTTGGTCGGTTTGGCTGGAAACCTGTTTGCAGTGCTGCTTTCTTTTCTTTCGCTTCTCCTTTATGCGTTTGTCTATACGCCGCTCAAGCGGGTAGGGCCAATCGCTGTTTTGGTTGGGGCCTTTCCGGGGGCTTTACCTCCTTTGATCGGATGGGTTGCGGCTACGGGATCCATTAGTCACGAGGCACTGATTATTTTTGGCATTCAATTTATCTGGCAGTTTCCGCATTTTTGGGCCATTGCGTGGGTTGGAGACGAGGACTATAAGCGGGCCGGTTTTAAATTGCTCCCCGGTGGTGGAAAAAAAGACCTGAATACGGCCATTAACATTATGGTGTATACATTGTTTTTATTGCCATTGGGATTGTTGCCTACCTATTTTGGATTGACCGGGATCACCAGCGGAGTGATTGCTACGGTCTGTGGTGTCTTGTTTTTGAGCCAGACGTTTACTTTGATGAAGGATACTTCCCGTCAATCCGCATTACGGATTATGTTTGGTTCGTTTATATATTTGCCTATTGTTCAAATTGCCTATTTAATTGACAAACTATAATGGCTGAAACTTTGCCTATACAGGAATCAAGACGCTTTGAAGTTCGTTCGATGCACCCGCAAAAATTTGCCCTGTGGTTATTTCTGATCACGGTGACGATGATTTTTGCATCATTGACAAGTGCGTACATTGTTAAAAAGGGTGAAGGTAACTGGCTGATTATCGATTTTCCTGATTTGTTTATCATTACGTCGGTTATTATCGTGGTAAGCAGCCTTACCATGCATTTTGCCTATCTGAGTGCCAAAAAGGATCGTGCATTTGCCGTCCGGTTATGGTTATTCTTCTCAGGAATTTTGTCTGTGGCTTTTATCGGGGGCCAGTACATGGCCTGGGGACAACTGATAAACCAGGACATTTATTTTGTTGGCAATCCGGCTGGCTCCTTTATTTATGTATTTACAGGACTTCATATTGCCCACTTGTTTGGCGGGATCATTTTCCTGACGATCGTGCTGATCCGGGCATTTCAGAATCAAATTCATTCAAAAAATTTAGTTTCCCTTGAAATGTGTGCTACCTATTGGCACTTTCTTGGTGGACTTTGGTTGTATTTATACTTATTTTTGATCGCAAATAATTAATACCCTATACTATGTCGAGTACTGCAGTTATCGTAGAAGAAAGCAATAAAAACCTGTGGGGCGGTGGGACTGCCCCTATGAAGGCCAGTTATGGCAAACTGATGATGTGGTTTTTCCTTTTATCGGATGCATTTACGTTTTCAGCCCTACTTATCACCTATGGATTGATACGGTTTAGTCATCCGGCTTATGATGGTGCAGTAGCTGAGTTTATTTTTTCACAGGAATACTGGCCGATTCCTGAAAAAGTGTTTGATGCCGTGCCTTTCCTACATGGCATCCATGCACCCCTGGTGTTTGTCGGGGTTATGACATTCATTTTGATCCTGAGTAGTGTGACGATGGTTCTTGCTGTCGAAGCAGGCGAACGTATGGATCGCAGGAGTGTGGAGAAATGGATGCTTTGGACAATAATAGGCGGACTTACCTTCCTGGGTTGCCAGGCGTGGGAATGGTCGCACTTTATAACAGGTACGGCAGAAGGAGGAAAGTTGCTTGACGGATCTGTTTTTTATGGTGCCAATTTGCAAATCAACCAGTACGGCCCGTCTAATTTTGCCGCCTTGTTCTTTTTCATTACCGGATTTCACGGATTTCACGTGTTGAGTGGTGTAGTGATCAACTTTATCATTTTCTACCAGACGGTAGTAGGTAAACTGGAAAGGAGAGGCCATTATGAAATGGTTGAAAAAGTAGGTTTGTACTGGCACTTTGTTGATCTGGTGTGGGTATTTGTATTTACCTTCTTTTATTTGGTATAATCTTAAAATTTGAAAAAAATGGAGCAAGTTTCACAAGTAGAAGTAAAGCCAGTCAATAAAGAAAAAGTAAAGAACTTTTTGCGTGTGATGTGGTACCTGGCCGCTATCACGGCAATTGAATTTGGTATCGCATTTACCATCCCTCATGAATATAAATGGGGCAGGATCACGGTTTTCATCCTACTAACCATCGTAAAAGCGTATTACATCGTTTCAGAATTCATGCACCTTGGCCATGAAAAGAAGTCCCTCAAAATGTCGATCGTACTTCCGTTGTTGTTCGTTGTATTCCTGATATTCATTATGCTGTATCAGGCACAGGCGATTTATGAACTTATAAACTGACATCCTTTGAGCCAACGGACGTTGAAAGGTTTGGTCTTATTACTACTATTAGGGGTACCAGTTTTCTGGTACCTTTTTTTGCAATTATTCGGTGAAAATCAATTTCAACTACCCCTTGTTGAGGGTGTGGAAGTTGCGTGCCCACCTGCCGGCCTGTCTGTTGTATTGGTAGCAGACAGCCTTTCGACCGACCAGCACAATCAGTGGAGCCGGTTGCAGGCATATTTTCTTGAAAAAAAAATCCCGGTTGAAACCTATGATACGTTGTGTTTGTTTGCCTATGATAAGCCAGCCGTGTTGTTGTACGACCCGGATGTAAAACTCAGGGGCATGTATGCCCTTACCATTGCAGAATCAGACCGGGCAATGGTAGAATCTGATTTATTGTTGACTTTGTTACAAAAAGCGAAAGAAAGTGGAGAAGAATACTAAATACCTGACCGTCATCAAAATAATCTCTGTGCTAATTCCCTTGGTAGTGGCTGTGTTGCTGTATGTTCCGGCGAAATGGGTTGCGGGGGCCTGGACAATGCTTTTGCCCGCTTTTCATGCCGGGGTAAATTTTCTTACCTCACTGGTGTTGATTGCGGCTTTGGTTTCGATAAAAAAAGGAAAGACGGGCCTTCATAAACGGCTGATGAGCGTTGCCTTTACCCTCGGTATACTTTTTTTGCTAAGTTATGTCATTTATCATGCAACCAATCCATCGGTTTCATTTGGCGACATAGACCATGATGGTGTGTTGAGCGATGCGGAACGTATGGCAGCGGGTACGTCACGGACGATCTATCTGTTCTTGCTCTTGTCCCACATCCTGTTGTCGGTGGCGGTGGTGCCGCTGGTATTGTTGGCTTTCTTCTATGCCCTATCTGCCCGTGTGGAACAGCACCGGAAAATTGTCAAATTTGCTTTTCCGGTTTGGCTATATGTATCCGTGACCGGTGTGGTTATTTATTGGCTGATACAACCTTACTACCCATGAGAAATTTTAGAAAATACACTCTGTTGGTTTTTATAATGATCATGTCCTGGGCATCGCAGGCGCAGTGTGCCATGTGTCGAACCCAGATAGAGAACAATGTGAGCCACGGGGAGACGTCTTTTGCAGCAGGACTTAATACCGGGATTTTGTACTTGTTTTTTGCGCCTTATGTGCTCATGGGGATCGTCGCGTATTTATGGTTTAAACATAGTAAAGCAAATGGCGGAAAAGGAACTATTGCCGGCAATACTACAGGGTAATTGTCCGAAATGCAGGGAAGGAAAATTGTTTACCTCGGCTATTTACAACCTTTCCAAGCTGGGTAAAATGGAAGAATCCTGTTCCTGTTGCGGCTTGACATACGAACGGGAACCTGGTTTTTTTTATGGGGCCATGTTTGTGAGTTATGCGTTTTCTGTCGGGGTGTTTCTGGTGGGTACACTCTTGATTTATCTGCTTTTTAACAACCCGTCGCTTAATACGTATATCATTTCCATTATTTCTATCTCGTTTATTCTCTATCCCATCAATTTCAGATACTCCCGTATCCTGTATCTCTATGGTTTTGGAGGGATCAAATATGATTCTTCAATTTCCAAACGATAGGTATCTTTATACCCTAAACCTATATATGGGGTGAAATACCAACGGATACTTTTTATGCTTTTTTTTGTCTCCGGGCTGTTTTACCTGACCGGATGGTACCTGCACACGTCTTTGGCATATGGCTATCGGCAAATTAAGTTACGGGTCGCCAGTCAGCTGGATCAACTGGATCGTACGTTGGATGCCCTGGTGCTGGATTTTTCGGATCTTACTGACCCGTTTGATAGCTCAGCTCCCGAAGAACCTTCCCTGCGCGTGTTTGACAATGGGAGACTGGTGTATTGGAATGACAATAGG
>JAOUOM010000518.1 GCA_029880385.1 Cyclobacteriaceae bacterium
AAGTTTTTCCATTCTGTCTTTTACTTTTATGATGTGCACGTTTTCAATGACGAGTTCCACAATCATCAGCCCACATAAAAAAATCAGCAGGTCGCGGCCCAGATAGGGAAGGTCAGAAAAATATTCAAACCATCCCCATTGTTTGAACAGGTCCAGGGCATCATAAATATTAAAAGAAATCAGGAGGACGAGAAAGATCACTATTACGTAAATAGGATAAAAAACGTATTTCAAAATTTTCATTAGTTAGTTAGCTGGTCTAAGGTCTGTAAATTTATCCAAACTAAAATATGATGGCGGATGTACAGGAAATATTTGCGTCAAACCGTCTGAATTTTGATCAGTTTGTTATACATCCCGCCACTTTCCAGCAATTGGGTATGTGTACCGCGTTGTATGATTTTACCGCTTTTAATTACGATGATTTCGTCTGCGTTTTGGATGGTACTCAGCCGGTGGGCTATTACGAGGGTCGTGCGGTTTTTCATCAGGTTATAAAGCGCCTCCTGCACAAGTTTTTCTGATTCCGAATCCAGTGCGGATGTTGCTTCATCCAAAATCAGTATGGGGGGATTTTTTAATACGGCTCGGGCAATGCTAAGTCGCTGGCGCTGACCTCCTGACAGTTTGCCTCCCCTGTCGCCAATGAAGGTATGGTACCCGTCGGGTAGCTGGACGATAAATTCATGGGCATTGGCTATCCTGGCTGCATTTTCCACGTCTTCGATTTTAGAATCCGGTTTACCGAACGCGATGTTTTGAAAAACCGTATCGTTGAACAATACCGATTCTTGTGACACGATGCCCATTTGCTGGCGCAGGGACTTCAGCGAAATATCCCGGATGTCGGTGCTGTCGAGCAGAATTTGTCCCTCAATCGGATCATAAAAGCGGGGTATCAGTTCGGCAATGGTAGACTTGCCCCCTCCCGACGGGCCTACCAGTGCAATTACTTTTCCTTTTGGAATGGAAAAATCAATATCCTTTAGCACGGTTTTCTTTTCATAGGCAAAGCTCACACCACGGAATTCGATTGCATTTGTCAGAATATCTGCATCCCTTGGCGATTCTTTATCATTGATGCGGGGCCGGGTATCCAGAATTTCAAATACACGTTCACCTGAGGCAATTCCCCGCTGGATATTGTTAAATGCACTGGAAATGGCTTTGGCCGGATTGAGGATTTGGGAGAAAAGAATCAGAAAAATAATGAATTGTGCAGCATCAAGTGTGGATGTCTCGCTTAGAACCATTTTTCCTCCGATCAATAGGATCACACTGATAAAAAGAACACCTAAGAATTCAGAAATAGGGCTTACCAGGTTGGAGCGAATGGCGATGTTAAAATTTTGCTTCCCATAACGACCTACTTCATCGGCAAACCGGCCCATTATATAGCTGCGGGCAGCAAATGCCTTTATTATGCGCATTCCGGATAAGGTTTCGTCAAGGATCCCGGTCATCCGGCCCAGGGATTGTTGTGTTTTTCGGGCTCGTTTTTTTAGTCGTTTTGCCAGATAGGAAATGATGCCCCCGGAAATCGGAATGAGCAGAAGCGTGTAGAGTGTGAGCTCTGCCGACATTCGCATCAGGGCAATGAAATATCCAATGATCAGGAAGGGTTCTTTGATAATGACTTTAAGTGTGCTGATAACGGATTCCTCAATTTGTTGTACATCTGTCGTGATGCGAGACATCAGGTCTCCTTTTCTGTTTTCCGTAAAATACCCGAGATGCAGAGAAGTAATATGCCCAAACACCCTGTTGCGGAGGTTTGTAACGGTATTTACCCGAACACGGGCCAACAATAAAGCTGAGAGGTACTGAAACAGGTTGGACAAAAAGACAGAGGCCACCAGCACATAACAGATGAAATAGAGGGCGGCCACTTTGCCTTCTGCCTGTATGATCGAACCGAAGTAATAATAAAAAACGTCAATAAAATATTGATCCGAAACAGAAAAAGGGGGCAGTGTGGTGACCGCTTTGCGCTCGGTGTTCAGGTTGAACAGGATCTGTAATACCGGGATCAGTGCCGTAAAATTGACAATGCGGAAAATGGTATGCAGGAATATAAGGCCTGCATATTGAGGAAAAACCCATCCCAATGGCCTGGCAAATCCCAATAATCGTAAATACGTCTTCATTTAAAACAGATTGGGGCGGTGGGTGATATTTAGCCGAAACCCGGCGGTAAAAATAGAGGAAGTATTTTCGGTGAAGGAATGTTCAAACGATTCTTTTCGGAAAGTATAGCTGATATCCAAAAAGAGGTTATGCATGAGTTGATAGGCATTATAAAGGTAGAACATACGTAAATGTGTTAGGTTTCCCTGGCCAAGTGTATGACCGTATTCTTTTCCGGGCTCACGCAGGTTATAGCTTTTAGCGGGGTTTTTCCCGATGCTTATGCCGTTTCCTTCGTCTTGCCCATACATGGCATGAATAGCAGTAAGTTGTAACCTGTATCGGCCGAATGGCTGATAGCTGGCTTTGAACAGTGTCTCCCGGAAATTGGAACCATAGGGATGTGCCAGGGGCTGTAAATAATGTGTGTAACTGGTATATACATCCTGATGCGAGTAGGTAAATGGACGCACGGTGTTGTGTTCAAGGGATAGGTCAAGATGCGGGATTGCCAGGTCATATAACG
>JAOUOM010000519.1 GCA_029880385.1 Cyclobacteriaceae bacterium
AACAACCGTACGGGGGGTGAATTGATCTTTAATCTGGGGAGTATATCCGAAGATATCAATGGGGACGGGAAACACTTTTTTGAAAATGGCCTCCCCGAAGATGGCAATCTGGCAGAAGCTACGGAAAGCAACCCCTGGGGCTATGTGCCGTCCGAGACCTATTTGACCAATTTCTTCGAAAACAGTGCCGCCATACGTCAAAATCAGGATGTAGGGATGGATGGGCTAAAGGATGAACAGGAAAAAGAGTATTTTCAAAAAACATTTATTGACAAACTGAGCGTAAGCCCGGATGTTCTACAGGCTATTCGTGATGACCCCTCTGCTGATAATTTCAGCTATTACCTGGGCGATGAACTCGATGCCGCCAATGCCAAAATCCTGGAGCGGTACAAAAACTACAACGGTGTGGACGGAAACTCACCAGTGAGTACCGAACTGTTGACACCAGCGTCTACGGTCATGCCAGACAATGAGGATCTTAACAAAGACAATACCTTGTCTACACTTGAGCAGTATTATGAGTATAAAATCAACCTGCGTCCGGGCACGTTGGAGGTAGGCAGGGGCTTTATCGTCGACCAGGTGACAGACCGGTCGGGGGAAGCCAACTGGTATTTGTTTCGTATTCCCATCCGAAACCCGGAGGCCTACCGTGCCATCAACGACATGGAAGGATTTAAAAATATACGCTATGTCAGGATGTACCTCACCGGCTGGAAGCAGCCCGTGGTATTGCGAATGGCCAAATTGCAAATGGTGGGTAGCCAGTGGCGTAAATACCGGGAGACACTCAATGAGGTGGGTTTTAATGACATACCTGAAATAAATGAATCAGATTTTACAGTCTCGGTAGTCAATATCGAAGACAATAGCGTGGGGGATGCCGAGACCAGCCCGTATGTAATCCCGCCCGGACTGGATCGTGACCGTGATAATACGACGTTTCTGAACCGGAGAAATAACGAACAATCCCTTCAAATATGTGTCGAAGACCTGGAGGATAAGGATGCCCGTGCCGTATTCAAAAATGTAAGCTATGACCTGATCAATTATGGCCGGTTGAAGATGTTTTTTCATGCCGAAGCCTATCGTCGCGACATGGTCAATGATGGGGATGTATCTGCCTTTTTGAGGTTTGGTACCGATTTTACCGAAAACTATTATGAAATAGAGGTGCCGCTTCGGATGACGCCAAAAAACCCATCCGCAGTGGGTGACGACCTCCGACGGCTGGTTTGGCCCCTGGAGAATGAAATTGATATTTCCATTAATGAATTGTTGGGCTTAAAATCGCAACGTAACCGAAGCAACCTCAATGTATTGATCCCCTATACCGTATCTTCCGAAAACGGAATGTACAAATTAACGGTAAAAGGAAGGCCGGACATCAGTACCGTTCTTACCATGATGATTGGGGTCAAAAATCCCGAAAGCCAGGATCGCGCTCCCAAATCCGTATGTGTCTGGGCAAACGAGCTGAGGGTCACGGATTTTGACACACATGCAGGTTGGGCGGCCAATGCCCGTGTAGCTACCAAATTGGCCGATTTGGGTACCATTAGTGCAGCCACCCGCTACTCAACCATTGGTTTTGGAAGTATCCAGCAGCGAATCTCCCAGCGTGCCCGTGCCGAGACATTCCAGTACGATGTAAATGCCAATGTGAACGTGGATAAATTTTTGTTGCCACAAAAAACCGGGATCCGGGTGCCGATGTTTGTGAGCTATGAAAAATCCCGTATCACACCACAATTTGACCCGCTTGATCCTGATATCCCGCTTGAAGCGTCATTGGAGACATTTAAAACAAAAGAGGAAAAAGACCAGTACCGTATGATTGTGGAAGACCGGTCCACCCGCAGGAGTATGAATTTTACGAATGTACGAAAGGAAAAAGTGAAGCGGGATGCCAAGTCACACATTTATGATTTGTCAAATTTTTCATTTTCCTATGCCTATTCCGATCAGGTATCGAGTAGCATAAGTACCCAGTCGTATATCCGCAAATCTCAGGTGGGGGGAGCATCGTATAATTTCTCACCGACCTCACTATCAATTCAGCCATTTGCCAATGTCAAGTTGTTTGATAGTCCGTACCTGAAACTGATCAAGGATATTAATTTTTCACCGCTGCCCAATAGCTTGTCGGCCAGGACCGAGCTCAACCGGAGTTTTATCATGACCCAGCTGTACAACGACCGGCTTACCATTATTGGCATAGACCCTTATTATGAGCGGTTGTTTACCTTCAACCGGAACTATAATCTTCGGTGGAACCTATTTAAAGGGCTCAATCTCGATTACGCAGCCGTCGCAAATGCCGTCATTGATGAGCCGGATGACTTTATTGACGGGGATATAAATACGGCATTTGAGCGCAATTATATATGGGAAGAAATAACCAGTTTGGGACGGATGAAAAATTTCAATCAGGACATTTCAGCCAACTACAAGCTGCCCATAGACAAAATACCACTTACCGACTGGATAAGCGGGGATGTACGTTATTCGGTCAATTCAAACTGGATTGCCGGTTCGCTTAACCAATTGGGCCCGGATGACATTTTCTTTGGCCATACGCTGCAAAACCGGCGTGAGCAGGCAGCTACCGGCAAGATAGATATGGTGAAGCTG
>JAOUOM010000026.1 GCA_029880385.1 Cyclobacteriaceae bacterium
TTATCCAGGCTTTTGTTCCTTCAAAGTCTGTAAAAAAGACAAACGGTGAACCCGAAGCCCCATGGGCATTCATCCTGGCAATGGCTTCATTTCTGCTCAGCATTCCCCGATCGTGACCTCCGACGAAACATCTTTTTCTCAAACTCCCAGAAAAAGGAAAAGTGCCCAAAAAGAAACCCGTAGAAAAGCAGTATCACATTGTAAACAGGCAGGATAAAAATATAATACAGGATGGAAAACCATAAATTTCCCCCCTCATCCTGCACAAACAAGGCCACGATAGGGCTCTTTAGAAAATAGACGGTAAAACCCGTACAGGCAAAAACCGCAAGCACAACCACGACCTGTCGGCTGTTTTTTAATTTCCATCGGTCCTGAAGGCGGTTAATCCAATGCATGAATGATGGGTTCAAAGTGTTTCCAGTTGGCTGACGATGGCTTGTTCGTCCATGTCATAATTTCCTTTTTTACAGGATGGGCAAAGGTAAGCCTGAATGCATGCAATGAGATGCTTTTATCAGGATTTGGTTCATGTCCGCCATATTTCAGGTCACCGGCAATGGGAGTGCCCATGGCTGCGAGCTGGACACGTATCTGGTGTGAACGCCCTGTTTTGGGAAAAACCCTGACCAATGAAAACCCTTCATCAAAAGCCAGGCATTCAAACATGAGAATAGCTTTTTTGGCATTGGTACGCTCCGATGTATAGGCTTTTACCCTGTTTTTGGCTGAATCCTTCTCCAACCAGTGTGTAAGTGTACCGGCCATGTTTTTTGGCCTTCCATGCACAATGGCCAGGTAAGTTTTCTGTACGGCATCGTCCCGGAACAATTTATTCATCCGTTCGAGTGATTTACTGGTTCGTGCCAGAACCACCAGCCCACCCACTGGCCGATCCAGTCGATGGGTTGGATGAAGGAATACTTCGCCGGGCTTGTTATACTTGGCTTTGATAAAATCCCTTCCCCAGTCGGTAAGTGTTGGGTCGCCGGTCTTATCACCCTGCACAAGCCACCCGACAGGTTTCTCAACAATGAAAAGGTGGTTGTCTTCGTAGAGGACCCGGGGTGTTTGCATAGTAAAACAAAATTAAGAATCTTTTTCTGTCCTTCGGGCAAATACGCCCCTTGCCCACTGATCGGTCACATGCCTTTCGGATTAAAATTCACTAATGAAATGAAATGTGATATCCGTAAAATTATCCTGCACCATTTGTAGCCACGCCCTGGTCTCGGACATAAACACCAACTTTCCATCCTTGTCCCGGGCAATATGCCTGAATTTGTCCTTGACAAAAGCATCCAGTTTTTCCTGGCTTTGACTACTTATCCAGCAGGCCTTGTGGATATTGACCGGTGCAAACTGTACCTTGGCCCCGTATTCATGTTGCAAGCGGTACTGGAGCACCTCAAATTGCAACGCACCCACAGTCCCTACTACCTTTCTGGAGCCCATTTCATAGGTAAACAGCTGTGCAACCCCTTCATCCATGAGTTGTACCAGTCCTTTTTCCATTTGCTTGGATTTCATGGCATCCAGGTTGATCACCTCCCGGAAAAGTTCGGGCGAAAAACTAGGAATCCCCTTATACAGTCCTTTTTCTCCCTCTGTCAGGGTGTCACCTATTTTCAGGTTGCCCGTATCATACAAACCCACGATATCTCCCGGATACGCTTCGTCCACGGTTTCTTTTTGTTGCGCCATAAAGGCGGTGGCATTTGAAAACCGGAACGATTTATCGTGTCGTACGTGGTAATAATTATTTCCCCTGAAAAACGTGCCCGAACAGATCCTGACAAAGGCAATCCGGTTACGATGGCGCGGATCCATATTGGCATGGATTTTAAAAATAAACCCGGTAAATTTTTCTTCATTGGGCACTATCTCCCTCAAATCTGTCTCACGGGGACGCGGAGGAGGGGCGATCTGGACAAAACAATCCAGTAGCTCACGTATACCAAAGTTATTGACGGCACTTCCAAAAAACACGGGGGCAAGATTGCCTTCCAGGTAATCCGTGGGGTCAAACGGATCGTACACACCTTCGATAAGGTCAATGTCCTCACGCAACTGACGAGCCGCTGAGGCCGCTATATGCTTTTCGAGCGAAGGATCATGGATGTCTTTGATCTGGATAACATCATTTGTACGCTTGGTTTTGTTTGCCTCGAAAAGGTTCAGGTTTTTTTCATATAGGTTATAAACTCCTCTCAGGTTTTTCCCCATGCCGATAGGCCAACTGAGCGGACGGACATTGATGCCCAGTTTTTCCTCAATTTCGTCAAGCAATTCAAAAGGGTCACGTCCTTCCCTATCCAGCTTATTGATAAAACACAAAACGGGTGTATTGCGCATCCGGCAAACTTCCATGAGCTTTTCGGTTTGCGCTTCGACCCCCTTCACACAATCGATCACCATGATTACACTGTCCACTGCCGTAAGCGTACGGTAGGTATCTTCGGCAAAATCCTGGTGACCCGGTGTATCCAGTATGTTAATTTTTAAGTCCCGATAATCAAACCCCATGACGGAAGTAGCCACGGAAATACCCCGCTGCTTTTCTATTTCCATCCAGTCGGATCGCGTTGCCATGTCAATTTTGTTGGATTTGACCGCTCCTGCCGTTTGGATGGCCCCTCCAAAAAGGAGAAGTTTTTCAGTCAGGGTCGTTTTTCCTGCATCCGGGTGGGCAATAATGCCAAATGTCCTTCTTTTTTTTATTTCCTGTTGTAATGACATGATGTGATAAATAAGCCCGCAAAGTTAGTTTTTTCATACGCTTGACAGCTTGTTATAGGGCTATTTTTTCAGGTGCTGACAGGCAGGCTGCTTTTACGGCTGACAATCTGTCACACAACAATGCCATAATTCCTTTTGGCACATCCATTGATAAACTAAACGAAAATTAGAATTCACAAAAAACAGAAAACATAAGACATGGGCAAAATCATAGGCATTGACTTAGGAACAACCAACTCCTGTGTAGCAGTAATGGAGGGAAATGAGCCGGTAGTGATTCAGAACAGCGAGGGGAGACGCACCACGCCATCCATTGTTGCCTTTCTCGACAATGGAAATGGTGAAAGAAAAGTAGGTGACCCTGCTAAGCGACAGGCAATCACGAACCCTAAAAACACCATTAGTTCGGTAAAGAGATTTATGGGCAAAAAATATTCTGAAGTCCCGAATGAAATCAAAAACATCTCCTACCAACTGGAATCCGGAAATAATGATACCGTACGGGTAAAAATCGGCGACAGAAACTATACGCCACAAGAAATTTCTGCCATGATCCTTCAAAAAATGAAGGGTACTGCCGAAGATTTCCTGGGACAGGAAGTCACCGAGGCAGTTATCACGGTTCCTGCCTATTTCAATGATGCCGAACGTCAGGCAACCAAAGAAGCCGGCCAGATCGCAGGACTTAACGTAAAGCGTATTATCAATGAACCTACCGCCGCAGCACTGGCGTATGGCCTTGATAAAAAGAACAAGGACATGAAGATTGCCGTCTACGACTTAGGTGGCGGAACATTCGACATTTCAATCCTTGAACTGGGCGAGGGTGTTTTTGAAGTAAAATCCACTAACGGGGACGTACACCTTGGGGGAGATGATTTTGATGCCGTAATTATCGAATGGCTGGTACAGGAATTCAAAAACGATGAAGGCATCGACCTTAGAAAAGACCCGATGGCACTGCAACGTTTGAAAGAAGCAGCAGAAAAAGCCAAAATTGAACTTTCCAGTTCAAGCAGTACCGAAATCAACCTGCCATACATCATGCCCGTGGATGGCATTCCCAAACACCTGGTACGGACTTTCACCCGTTCCAAATTTGAGCAACTGGCCGATTCACTGGTTCGCCGCTCCATGGATCCGGTCAAAAAAGCCCTGAGTGATGCCGGATTGTCTACCAGCGATATCGATGAAGTGATTTTGGTGGGTGGATCTACCCGTATTCCCAAGATACAGGAAGAAGTAGAGAAATTCTTTGGCAAAAAACCAAGCAAAGGGGTAAACCCGGACGAAGTAGTAGCCGTAGGTGCAGCCATTCAAGGTGGTGTACTGACCGGGGAAGTAAAAGATGTGTTGCTGCTGGATGTTACGCCACTGTCGCTGGGTATCGAAACCATGGGCGGTGTATTCACCAAATTGATCGAGTCAAACACAACCATACCTAGTAAAAAATCAGAGGTGTTCTCAACCGCTTCTGACAACCAGCCGTCTGTTGAAATCCATGTACTGCAAGGAGAGCGGGCTATGGCACGTGACAACCGCACCATCGGACGCTTTCACCTCGACGGCATTCCGCCGGCACCTCGCGGTGTACCGCAAATTGAAGTGACGTTTGACATTGATGCCAATGGTATCCTTCACGTATCTGCCAAAGACAGGGGCACCGGAAAAGAACAAAAAATCCGGATTGAAGCTTCTTCCGGCCTGACCGATGAAGAAATCGAGAAAATGCGCCAGGAAGCCCAGGCAAATGCCGAGGATGACAAAAAAGCGAAAGAAAAAATCGAAAAAATAAATGCAGCCGATTCGCTGATTTTCCAAACAGAGAAACAACTCAAGGAATATGGGGACAAACTGTCAGAAGGAAACAAAACAGCCATCGAAGGTGCCCTTGCCAAACTCCGGGAAGCACATGGCTCACAAGACCTGGCTGCCATTGAGACTGCCATGGAAAGCCTGAATTCAGCCTGGCAGGCCGCATCACAGGAAATGTATAGTGCACAACAGGCCGGTGCGGATGCCGCTGCAAGTGGCCCTGCCGCTGATGGAGGTGCTCCGGATGCCGACGTTTCGGATGTGGAATTCGAAGAAGTAGACGATAAAAAATAAAAGTCAAACCACTAAAAAAGCCTTCGCTGGAAATCCGGCGAAGGCTTTTTTTATACCTTATATTTTTTTATACGGGCAGGCTACTGCTCCAGCATTTTCAACAGGGAAGTCAGTTTAGCCTTCATTTGTCGCCTGTCCACGATAAAATCAAGAAACCCGTGTTCCTTGACAAACTCGGCACTTTGAAAACCCTTGGGCAAATCCTTGCCGATAGTCTCGCGTATCACCCTGGGGCCTGCAAAACCGATCAATGCCCCGGGCTCGGCAATATTAAAATCGCCCAGCATGGCAAATGAAGCCGTAACCCCTCCGGTAGTAGGATCGGTAAGCAATGAAATAAAAGGCACCTTTGCCTGCTCCAATAAATTGAGTTTTCCCGAAATTTTTGCCAACTGCATCAGTGATATACCGGCTTCCATCATCCGGGCACCCCCCGATTTTGAAATCATCAGGAAAGGGTATTTTTTCTCCCGTGCGAAATCAATGGCCCTGGCAATTTTTTCACCGACCACAGAACCCATCGACCCGCCTATAAAATCAAAGTCCATGCTTCCGATCACGATGTTTAGCCCATTCATTTTGCCGTAGGCCGTACGCACCGCATCCTTTAAGCCGGTTTTCTTTTGAGAAGCCACGATCCGGTCAGGATATTTTTTTGTATCAACAAATTTTAATGGATCTGCTGATTCCATATCCTTATCGAGTTCGGTGAATTTGTTCTCATCAAAAAGAATTTCAAAATATTCTTTTGATCCGATTTTCACGTGATAATCATCGTCGGGGCACACATAACAATTGTGTTTTAACTCCCGCATGTGGATGATACTTCCGCTTGGACTTTTGTACCAAAGTCCGTCCGGTGTTTCTTTTTTTTCTGTCGTAGGGGTCTGAATCCCTTTGTCCTGACGTTTAAACCAAGCCATATTCTAGGTTAAATGTGGATTGCAAAGCTATACCAAAAAATCAATCTACTTCCTCATAATCGACATAATCGCCACCCGTAAAACCCTTTTGGTTTTTACCCTCGTTTTTGCCCGGGACATAGTCGATATTCAGGTTACTTTCCTTTGCCTTACGCTGCTGCTGCCGTGCCGCCTGGTGTTGTTCCCGTTGCTGAGTGGTGGCCCCCAGGTAAAATATGCGGAACAAAAACTGGCCTACCTTAACGAAAAGGTAGACCATTATAAAGAGTATTAATAAAAACTTTAGCATGATGAATAAATAACCTAACGGCTAAGATAGAGGTTTCGTTCGGCGTATATTTTCATAAAATAGTCATCCATCAGGTCGTCAATGAAATAAATAGCCTCTCCCGTCGATTTCATCTCTGGCCCAAGTTCCTTGTTTACATTCGGGAATTTATGGAAAGAAAATACCGGTTCTTTGATGGCATAGCCTTTTTTCACTGGTTTGAAGTCAAAGTCCTTCACCTTGGCTTCTCCCAGCATTACTTTGGTTGCATAGTTTACGTAAGGTTCCTGGTAGGCCTTGCATATAAACGGTACCGTACGTGATGCACGCGGGTTAGCCTCAATGATAAATACCTTGTCATTTTTTATGGCAAACTGAATGTTGATCAGTCCCACTGTGCGAAGTGATAGGGCAATACGGGTCGTATATTCTTCAATCTGTCGAATAACCAGGTCGCCCAGGTTGTAGGGAGGGAGCACGGCGTATGAGTCGCCGGAGTGAATACCCGCCGGTTCAATGTGCTGCATAATGCCGATGATGTATACATTTTCCCCATCGCATATGGCATCAGCTTCTGCCTCTATGGCCCCTTCCAGAAAGTGGTCGAGCAATATCCGTCCATCAGGTTTGTCTTTTAAAATATCCACAACATGATGTTCCAGCTCCTCTTCGTTGATGACGATTTTCATGCTCTGTCCGCCCAATACATACGAAGGCCTGACTAAAAGCGGAAAGCCAATCTCCTTTGAAAGCTCAATGGCAGATTCTGCATCTTCGATAGTCCCATATTGAGGATACGGAATGTTGTTTTCCTTCAGCAAATCTGAAAACCGGCCCCTGTCTTCGGCAAGATCCAATGCATCGTAGCTGGTGCCCAGTATCTTTATGCCATAGCGGTTGAGCTTTTCGGCCAGCTTCAGGGCTGTCTGTCCACCCAATTGTACAATGACGCCAATGGGTTTTTCCAACTGGATAATTTCATAAATATGCTCCCAGAAAACCGGCTCAAAATAAAGTTTATCTGCTATGTCAAAATCGGTTGAGACTGTTTCAGGATTGCAATTGATCATGATGGTTTCATACCCGCACTCTTTGGCAGCAAGTACCCCGTGCACACATGAATAGTCAAATTCAATGCCCTGACCGATACGGTTCGGGCCGGAACCCAATACAAGAACTTTCTTTTTATCGGAAACAACCGATTCGTTTTCATCCTCAAATGTGGAATAATAATATGGCGTTTCTGCTTCAAATTCTGCCGCACACGTATCGACCAGTTTATAAATCCGCTTGATCCCCATTTCGTGTCGTGCGCTGAACACTTCACTTTCCAGGCACTTGAGCAAATGCGCAATCTGTCGGTCGGCATAGCCTTTTTTCTTGGCCGTGCTCATCAGTTCGCGGGGCAGGGTCTGAACGGTATATTTTTCTATTTCCCTTTCGAGTAAAATCAATTCTTCGATCTGATTGAGGAACCAGGGGTCGATTTTGGTCAGTTTTTGGATTTTCTTAAAAGGGATACCCAATTTAAAGGCATCGTAAATATGAAAAAGCCGGTTCCAGCTCGGATGCTCAAGGCTTTCCAGTATATCTGCCTGATTTTTTAATTCCCTGCCATCGGCACCCAGTCCGTTTCGCTTGATTTCCAACGACTGACAGGCTTTTTGGAGTGCCTCCTGAAAATTGCGGCCAATCCCCATGGCTTCTCCCACGGATTTCATTTGCAAACCAAGGCGACGGTCAGAGCCCTTGAATTTATCGAAGTTCCACCGGGGTACTTTGACAATCACATAATCCAGTGCCGGCTCAAAAAAAGCAGAAGTTGTCTTGGTAATCTGGTTCTTCAATTCATCCAGGTTATAGCCGATGGCCAGTTTGGCCGCAATTTTGGCAATGGGATAGCCCGTAGCTTTGGAAGCCAGGGCTGATGAACGTGATACCCTCGGGTTGATTTCTATCCCAATGATCATGTCCGTTTCCGGGTTTACGGCAAACTGGACATTGCAACCACCCGCAAACTGTCCGATTCCATTCATCATGGTAATGGCCAAATCCCTCATCTGCTGATAGGTGGTATCCGGAAGGGTCATGGCAGGTGCCACCGTAATGGAGTCACCGGTATGAATGCCCATCGGATCAAAATTTTCGATGGAACATATAATGATGATATTGCCGATGTTATCACGAAGCAGTTCGAGCTCATATTCTTTCCACCCCATGATGCTTTGTTCCACGAGTACTTCATGAATAGGAGAAGCCTGTAAGCCGGCATTCAATGCCTTATCAAAATCCTCGGCACTTTCTACAAATCCACCGCCAAACCCACCCAAGGTATAGGATGGACGAATGACCAGGGGAAAGCCGATTTCCTGCGCAATTTCTTTTCCCTTCAAAAACGAGGTTGCCGTTTCGCCTTTGCAGACGTTCACGCCCAGTTCGTGCATTTTTAAGCGGAATTTTTCACGGTCTTCTGTGGTCTCGATGGCATGAATATCGACACCGATAATCCTGACACCATATTTTTCCCAAATTCCGGACTGTTCACATTCTATGGCGAGGTTAAGTGCTGTTTGGCCCCCCATGGTAGGCAATACGGCATCAATGGAATGCATTTCCAGTATTTCCCTTATACTTTGTTTGGTCAGGGGTTTGAGATACACATGATCTGCAGTAACCGGGTCAGTCATGATCGTGGCTGGGTTTGAATTGATCAGGATCACTTCAATCCCTTCTTCGCGAAGCGAACGGGAAGCCTGTGAGCCGGAATAATCAAATTCACAAGCCTGTCCGATAACGATGGGGCCACTTCCGATGATTAATACAGATTTGATACTGGAATCTTTTGGCATGAGTGTTTGGTGGTTTAGATATAAACAAATTGCGGCAAAGTTAACAGCCTGTGCTTTATATCAGGGCATCCGGTTTAAATATTTAAAATCGGACGCAAAACATTGGAATTATCTCATTTTTTCATCTGTATATTAAAAATATCAGGTATTGACTACATTTGTAACGTCACTAACTAAACCTATACACATTGAGCCGTCATGTACATTTTTCCTTGCGATTATCGGTATGTAAATTAAATATGAGAAAGGAGGTGCGTGTCATCCTCATGTTTTTCATTCTGGTATTCATTGCTGATTTCTTTGCCGGGGCACAAACTAGGACTAGCGTCCAATCGGGTAATTGGGGTTCTGCCTCCACCTGGGATTGTGCCTGTGTGCCGGGAGCAGCAGAAAGTGTTATTATTTCTTCGGGACATACCGTCACATTAAATGCCAATGCATCCATCACGAATTTTACCATCAACAGTGGGGGTGCATTTAATTACAATGGATTTACCCTGACCGTAACCGGTACGGTTACTCCCTTTGTTTCGGTTCAAACCGGAAACTGGACAACCGCCTCAACGTGGTTAAACGGAGCTGTCCCCGGAACAGCAGACCGGGCGATCGTCTGCAAAGGGCACACCGTAAGTACGGTATCAAATACTGAAATCATCAGTGATTTGACCGTCAGCTCGGGTGCAGTAATCTCAACGGCCAATAATAAAGACCTGCAGGTAACCAGCAAGCTCACTGTAAATGGAACCATAAAGCTAAACCAGGTAAATGCCGATCTGATTTTTGCAACGGGGCCGGTTACACTGTCCGGCTCGGGTACTATCGACGGTTCCGGAAGTACCAACGGTGCCTTGCAGGTAAATGCCAACACCACCATATCCAGTGGCTCTTCCCTTACTTTTCTGAATGATATCGACATTGCCGCAGGAATCCTCCTGACCAACAATGGCAGCAGCATTGTGGCCGGTGGCAGCATAACCGGGGCAAGTGCTACATCCCAAATGACCATGGGTACAAATTCCTTGTTGGAAATTGATGGTGCGCTCCTGGCAACCGGATTGTTGGATGCAGGTACCAACCCGGGAAATAC
>JAOUOM010000027.1 GCA_029880385.1 Cyclobacteriaceae bacterium
ATTAAATCCTTTGGCCAGATCCCAGGGCAGTCCTTTTGTTTTAAATTTTGTTTGCAGATCCCGTGCGGTAAAGTCGATGCCAAGGCCGATTTCGTCGTAGTATTTATGGGCAAATTCCGGTTCGATAGATTTGCCCTGCTGTTTTATTTTTACGAGTACTTCTACTTCATGATGGACGTCATCACTGAAATCCGGGTGGTAAAAGGGTGCATTGTCGCGCAAAATGGCCGTGTCGGGTTTTAGGAAAATCACCGGGCTTTCGGGTTTTTCGTTTCCCAATTCCTCGATGTGGTCGACGTAATTGCGACCGATACAAAGTATTTTCATACAATTTGTCTATTTAATTAACGGGTGGGCAAATATCATTTCAGGTTCTTCAACTTCCATCAAACCCGCTGCATTTATTTCGCTGAGTTTGACGGTTTTCACCTCATGGACGAGTATGGGGTCGTATTTGGCCTGGACCCGTACGTAATTTTCGGTAAAGCCATGCATCATTCCATTTTCAATGTCGGCTTCAAACAGTACGTTGCGGGTTTTTCCCAACTGGGTCTGGTAAAAGGCGCGACGTTTTTTTTCAGATAAGCCACGGAGCATTTTGGATCGTCGGTTGCGCTCGTTTTGGGGAACGGGGCTTTCCATGTGGCTGGCCGCAGTGTTTGGCCGTTCCGAATAGGTAAACACATGGAGGTATGAGACATCCAATTCGTTGAGGAAGCGGTAAGTTTCGAGGAAGTCTTCTTCCGTTTCGCCCGGAAACCCCACGATCACATCTACACCGATGCAGCAATCGGGCATGGTTGCCTTGATCTGGGCCACACGCTCACGGTAAAGGCTCGTCAGGTACCTGCGGTTCATGGCGGTGAGGATTTTGTCACTTCCCGACTGGAGGGGTAAATGAAAATGTGGAACAAATCGTTTTGATCGGGCTACGTACTGGATGATTTCTTCGGTGAGCAGGTTGGGCTCTATGGACGAAATACGGTAGCGGTCGATTCCCTCCACCTGGTCCAATGCCCGGATCAGGTCGATGAATTTTTCTTTGCGTTTGCCATCCTGGATACCGAAATCACCAATATTCACACCGGTCAATACGATTTCCCTGCTCCCGGCAGCGGCTATTTCGCCGGCCTGGTCCACCAACTGGCGGATGGTGTCGCTACGGCTTTTGCCGCGAGCCAGCGGGATGGTACAAAAGGCACAGCCATAATTGCACCCGTCCTGTACTTTCAGAAACGTACGCGTACGGTCGCCATGAGAGTGGGAGGCATGAAACGAGTTGGCCTCCCGGATTTCGGTGGCAAATACCTGTGGGTTTTCTTTTGGTACAAATTCATCGAGGTAGTCAAACATCCGGAATTTTTCGGCCGCCCCCAGTACGGCATCCACGCCCTCGATCCCGCTGATTTCTACCGGCTTGAGTTGGGCATAACAGCCGACAATGGCCACAAAAGATGATGGGGAAATTTTTTTGGCTTCCCGCACGATCTTACGGCATTTTTTGTCTGCATTGTCAGTGACCGAACAGGTATTGATGATGAAAATGTCCGGTTGGTCGCTAAACTCAACCTTTTGATAGCCACGATCTTCAAACTGACGTGAAATGGTTGATGTTTCGGAAAAATTGAGTTTGCAGCCCAGGGTATAAAATGCCACTTTTTTCATTGTGTTGCAAAGATAAACACATTCATGAAAGATGTTTTTGGGCGGAGAAGTGGGTCGGCTGAAAGTGAAAAAAAAGCCCGCAGGCAGGGCAGGCGGGCTTTGTACGGTTAGGTTTTGTCAGGGCAGCGGGGTTATCTGCAGGTTGCGCCAATATACCTTGATTCCGCCTCCGCTGTGGATTTGCAGGGCGATGCTGCCGGTGGCGGCCCCTATTTTTTCGTCCGTGATCGTGATCATCTGCTTGCCGTTGAGCCAGGTGGTAACCTGATCGCCATTGGCCACGATTTTCATGGTGTTCCAGTCGCCGAATTTCAGTGCTTTGTCCTTTTTGGGATCCGGCTTGATGAGCCAGCCTCGTCCGTATGACTCGTAAATACCACCGGTATTTGAGCCAGGAGGTGCTACTTCAGCCTGCCAGCCGGTGATCTTTGTGCCTTCGATGAACGAGCGAAAAAACACCCCGCTATTGCCATTGGCTTCCTGCTTGAACTCTACGGTCAGTTCGAAGTTTTTAAATGAATCGACGGTGGCCAGGTAGCCATATTCGGCATCAGGCCCGCTTTCCGATATCAGCAAGCCGTCTTCCACGTACCATTTTTCCGTACCATAAATTTCCCAACCGCTCAGGTCTTTTCCATTGAACAATTGCCTGGTCTGTGCCGATAGCTGTCCTGCCAGCATGACCAAAAAGAGGAGAGGGGCATACCCTGTGATTTTTCTCATTGTGTGTTATTGTTTTAAAGTGCTTTGATACGAATGTTGCGGAACCACACGGGGTAGCCATGGTCCTGCAGGCCGATGTAGCCTGTTTTTGTGGTGCCATAGTCGGGGTAGTCATCCCATTTTCCGTCGTTGCGGCGTGCCGTCCAATCTTCAGACCAGGGCACAAATTCAAAAAGTTTCTGTCCATTGAGCCAGTACTCGGCTTTTTCGGCCGTAAAAACGATCCGTGAGCTGTTCCACTCGCCGGCGGCTTTTACGATTTTGGTTCCCGGCTCGGCCACGTACATGCCATAATCGGCACCCAGTTTTTGCCATTCTTCCAGGGGATCCTCAAATCCAAGGTCATCAATCACCTGGTATTCGGGTCCTGTTTCGTAGGGGGCTTTGTATTGTTCACCTTCTTTGACATGGTAAAAAATACCGCTGTTGCCACCCGCACTGATTTTCCATTCCAGTTCCAGTTCGAAATTGTCAAACTCCCGTGCACCATAAACAATGTCGCCTCCGATATCGCCGCCCATGCCCTCCGATTTGAGGGTACCTTCTTCTATAAGCCAGTTAGCGGGAAGCAGGCTGTCGTTGAATGCACGCCAGCCATCGGTACTTGTGCCGTCGAATAGCGTGATCCACTCGGCTGCAGGAGCCGCATCGGTGGTTACTTCGCTGGTGGTTTGCTGTTTGTCGCCCGTGCTGCACGAGCCTGTCAGAAGTCCGCCCAATGCCAGTACGGCAATGGAATAAAACAGGTTTGATCGAGATGTTTTCATTTTTTTGATTCTTAGTTGGTTTTGCTGCCAGGATACTAATCAGTCATTTGCCAATGAGAAAGGTGAGCGTCTTTTATTTTCCACGGGCAATTGCTGATATCAAACAATTGTGCCAATATATAGCAAAAGGACTGTGCCTGCCAAGGTATTTTACATACTTCGGGACATGTTTATATCGGTGGAAGGCAAAAAGACCGTACGGCCGAAATGCCGCCTTATCTGATGCGCTGGATCGCCATGACCCAGGACATAAATTCATCCGGGTCTTGTGCGTATTTTTCTGACAGGGACAGGCCGTGGCTATGTTGTTTTAGCAGGGCTTCCAGTGGCGACCCAAATTCATTAAAAAAGCTTTTTTGGAGTAGGAAAAATCCGTGGGCTTCCTCCGGGCTCATGGCCGCCAACAGGTAGGATACTTCCCTGTCCACCTGAAAGTGCTGGTAATCAATGGGTGAGTCCCAGTTGCCGCCCCAGTCATAAAAGCCATGTCGTGCAAAGACATCCACCACTTCCTCGGCCATACCGGCCCGGTACGCTTTGCCTATCCGTACCAGCCGACGATTGGCATAGGCCATACTGGCCGGGGGCAGGTAGGTGGCCGTCGCTTTTTCCTGTCGTAAGATCACATAGGGATTTTGGATCGGGTTAAGGTCGATGGCCGTACCATAGGAGTGTAGCGATAGCCGCGAAGAGCCGGCCACCGGTCGAAAATTATGACACGATGTGTTGTTGTCGGCCATACTCCGGTCATCATCCCCATCATATTCGGTGATGGGCACCATTTTGCTGATGGCAAACCTGCGCGCATGCAATTCCCGGAAGATGGATACCACCGACTCGGCACAGGCATCCAGCACAACGAGCTGACCGTCTTTTTCCTTTCCTTCAAAATCGAAATAAGTAAGGTTTAGCAACCGCAACCGCTCGGGCTGGACAGGGGCCTGTGTGCTGATCACGTTTTTTTGACGCATTTCGGTTATCAGTAGGTCAGGTAGTGGCTGGATAGAAAAATCCTGTGCCCGGGCGTTCAGCAGGGACAAAACGAATAGTGCCGGTAAAATCAATCGATAATGCATGAAATAAAGATATGTAGTACTTTCACAAAATCAATCAAATCAGGCTATATGAAATTAGTTTTCCGTCAAATCCCCTTTTTAATCCTGCTGGCATGTCACTCACCCGAAATGGTACTGCCTCCCGAGGATCCGGTTTTTGCACAGCTTTACGGGGATTATCCGACATTTCGGGAACCGTCCATCGTGAACCGCCGGTTTAAGCATGCCGATATGATGCGATTGACAGACTCACTGGGCCAGGCCTTTCAGGTAAACCGGGCCGGGTTTTCGGGTGAGGAAAGGGAAATCCGCTGTGTCAGCTTTGGGGAGGGAAGTGAGCGGGTGCTGCTGTGGTCACAGATGCATGGCAATGAATCTACGGCCACCATGGCTCTGATGGATATTTTCAGGTTTTTTTCCCAGTCGGGCGATGGGTACGACAGCCTGCGTGGGCTGCTTCGCTCACGGCTTTCCCTATACATCGTACCCATGCTCAATCCCGATGGGGCCGAACGCTTCGAACGACGCAATAGCCAGGGGATCGACATCAACCGTGATGCCCTGCGCCTTCAGACACCCGAAGGACAGTTGCTTAAAACCCTGCGCGACAGCCTGCAGGCAGACTGGGGGTTTAATCTCCACGACCAAAACCGCGGAACCAGTGTGGCAGGCCTTCCGGCTACCCTGTCGGTATTGGCACCGGCCTATAACGAAGCACGGCAAATCAACGAAAAGCGGGGACAGGCCATGCAGGTGATCGTGCAAATGAACCAGATGCTCCAACGCTACATACCCGGCCAGGTAGGGCGCTACTGGGACGATTTCGAGCCACGTGCTTTTGGTGATAATATCCAGAAATGGGGCACCCGCACGATCCTGATCGAGTCGGGCGGTTTACAGGAAGACCGGGAAAAACAACAAATCCGGCGACTCAATTTTGTGGCCATCCTATGTGCATTGCACAGCATAGCAACGGACAGCTATCGTCACGTGCCCGTTCAGGCATACGAGTCCATCCCCACCAACGAAGGCGGCCTTCAGGATTTCATTATCCGCCATGTACAGTTGCCCGTGGAGGCAGGTGGCCATCTTACCGATATGGCCTTTCGTTTTCATGAATTGGAAAATGAGGATAAAACAGACTATTACCTCAAAGCCGCCATTACCGATCTGGGCGACCTCAGCACTTCCTCCGCATACCGCGAATTTGATGCCAGCGGGATGACGGTTGCCTTTGGCAAAACATATACCGGACGGATCGCTGATTTTCCTGCATTCAGCAAGCTGGATGTGGCAGCACTGGTGCGGCAGGGCATCACCCAATTTCCGCTGGAAAAAATTGCCCCTGACGATCGTTTTCGGCCATTGCCCGTTCCGGTTATTTCTGCATCCTTAGCCAATCAGGAGGTACAACTGAACGCAAACCCTTCCCTCTTGTTTTACCGCGGCGACCAGCTGGCCTATGTCCTGGTCAATGGCAGTATGCTCGATGTATCGGCCTCCTGGCAGGGATGGTTCGACGATTTGGACAAACGGTAGTGTTCCCATCCAAAAATCTTTTTACTTTGACCCCGTTCCAAACCAGATTTACCGTGCGACAAATGAGAATATTCCTGACCGCAATAGCCCTTGTACTGCTGACAGGGCAGCTGGCCAATGCCCAGTATAAATCAGCCAACCGAAAACTGGATGCCATGATCCGTGAGGGGATGGCCGAATGGAAAATCCCAGGCATGGGTGTGGTGGTTGTCAAAGATGGCCGGACCGTTTTTTCATCGGTCTATGGTATCCGGGATATCGACACGCAGGTGCCTGTAGAGTCGCAGACCCTTTTCGCGATGGCCTCCACCACCAAAGCCATGATCGCCCTGTGTGTCGGGATGCTCGTGGACGAAGGCAAACTACAGTGGACAGACCGGGTGCGACAGCACCTCCCGGAGTTTCGTCTGGCCGATGCCTACCTTACCGACGAGGCCCGGGTGCAGGATTTATTGACACACAACCTGGGCATACCGGGTGCCGACCTGCTTTGGATCATCGACAGCCTGAGTACGGCCGAGACCCTCCGGCGGTTTGAACAGGTAAATAAAACCTACCCCGTCCGGGGGGGGTTCGAATACAACAACATCATGTATGCCATTGCCGGTGAAGTCATCACACGGGTGAGCGGGATGCACTGGACCCGTTTTTTGCAGGAGCGCCTGCTCAACCCCCTGGGCATGTACCGTACCATCCCGCAGGCAGCCCGGGTACCCGCCGAAGGCAATTACGTGACCCCCCACTTTGACGACCTGGAAGAGGGCCTTGAGACAGGCCCGCTCAATTTTTCGGATCAGATAGGAGCAGCAGGCATGGTATGGTCCTGCATCGATGACATGGCGGTCTACCTGGCTTTTCTGCTCAACGGAGGCGCAGTGGGGGGGCAGCCCCTGCTGGCACCGGCCACCTTTGCCTACCTCTTCCAGCCCCGGGCACTCATACCCGAAGCCCGGTTTTATCCGACCGCCACACTTACGCAGCCCCACTGGCGCAGTTATGGACTGGGATGGTTTCAGCAGGACTACAAGGGGGCCAGGGTCGATTTCCATACCGGCAGCCTGGGCGGACTGGTATCCATTGCCGGTTTGTTGCGCGATGAGGGGCTCGCCGTATACGTGTTTGCCAATCTCGACCATGCCGAGCTGCGCCACGCCATCATGTGGCAGGTATTCGACCTTTATGCGCTGGGTGAGGACCGCAACTGGCACCGGGACGTATTTGATCTTTACAGCGGTATCCGCGCCCAATCCGTCGCCGCCCTTATTCAGATGGAGAATGAGCGTGTGCCCGGTACCCGGCCCGGCCAGCCGTTACAGGCCTATGCGGGCACCTATGCCCATCCGGTTTACGGACAGATTGCCGTAGGGGTACAGGACGACAGCCTCACACTTGCCGCCAATGGTTTTCGTACCTTCACTGCCGGGCACTGGCACTACGATACCTTTCGTACGGTCAGGAATGCAGACTGGCGTACGCGCACCCTGGTGCAGTTTGTGCCCAATGCAAAGGGCCAGCCGGAAAAACTCATCATGTTTGAGCAGGAATTTGTGCGGGTGGCACCCCGTTGAGCAGATAGCGTGAAGGTACAGGGGAGCGGACGGGGCAGGCCCTTTGGAGGTCGGTCTACCCGTGCTCCGCTGTATCTTTCCATCCAGCCCACACATCCATTTCTCAAGGGAAAGGATGCCGCTCCGCCCGGGGCTGTTTTACAGGCATTTTGGCCCTTTACTTCAAATTCCGACTAATGGGGAAAAAAAGCCTACCGCCCTCGTTGGCGGTATCACCAACGAGTTACGCCCGATCAGTGTTCCTCACTTGGCTTAGCTTATAAAAAAGAAACACCAGGCATAGCATTCGCTATAACTGGCCGGGGGCGCCCAGCCGGGGGTGCCCAGCCGTCCGCGCCTTAGTATTTTCATTGCTTTCATAGCAAGAGATAAAATGAAAATCGAAGAGTATTACACATTTTATAACGCCAGGCGAAAACACCGGTCATTGAAAAAACAAACACCTGATAAATGCTGGGACATCAATTTGAAAAATAGACAAATACAAAAAACAAATAATATACCTTTAACTCTTCTAAACTGATTGCGTCTTTCTGTCCTATTTATAGGGGGTCAAGACATAAAGTTTTCGTTAGAAGCATAAAATACCTAAATGTTCGTGAGTCCAATTAAAAAAAAAGAGTCTGGAGAAATAATTTACCTTTTGGTTGGCATTATGTTAATCACTTTGGGGGTTTTCATGATCTCAAAGGGACTTGTAGTAGGTGGATTTGATTATTTAGCTCAACAGCCCACCGCCTATGGAGGATCCCTATTGATAGTAGTTGGAATTGTATTTTTGGTGGTTTACTACTACACACTGTCTCCATTTGGAAAGGTTCGCAGGTTTTTTGAAAATAGTAAAAACAAAAAGAAATAATAACTCTTGTGAAGTAAATCAAAGCCCTACCTCGGCGTAGTTTATAAAAAAAGAAACACCAGGCATAGCATTCGCTATGACTGGTCGGGGGCACCTGGCCGTCCGCGCCTTTGCTATTTTTTTGCTTTCGTAGCAAATAGACAAACAGTTATAATAAATTCCCCACTAGCGCGGAAGTTACTTCCGTGCTATACAAATAAATATTGCTACCATGCAGTGAAAAGAACAACGTGACGAGCCACTACGCCACTTGCACCAGTTAGTTGTGATGACTACCTTTACGATGCGAATGGCAATATGACCGTGGACAAAAACAAAGACATCACCGGCATCACCTACAACTACCTGAACCTGCCCGAGCAGGTAAACCTGGCCAATGGCGATTATGTGAAGTACAGCTACGACGCGGCAGGCGCCAAGCTGCGCAAGGAAGCCCGGACCGGCGAAAACACCACAACCACGGACTATGTGGGCGGCATCCAGTACGCGAACGGCACCCTCGACTTCCTCCAGCACGCCGAAGGGCGCTACCTCTTCACCACCAGTGCCTACCAGTACCACCTCACCGACCACCTGGGCAATGTACGCGTGACCGTGGATGCCACGGGTGCGGTAGTGCAGCGGGATGATTACTATCCTTTTGGGGGGACATTCAACTCGAGTGCAGGAAGTCCTAAAAACAATTATCTCTACAATGGGAAAGAACTTCAGGAAGAAACAGAATGGTACGACTATGGAGCCAGAATGCAGGATCCTTGGCTAGGTAGGTTCTTTACTCAGGACAGATTCGCAGAGAAATACTATGATCTATCTCCTTATCAATATGGTCGAAATAACCCCCTTCTATTCATTGATGTAAATGGGGATTCGACAGTATACTATGATAATAATGGTAATCAGTTGTGGGTTTCGCATGATGGTCTAGACAACGGCGTTACTTTCATAGACGACGACAATGTTTTAGATTTTTATGAACAGTTAGGAAAGGATCTTGAGAATGACCAAAGTTCGGATTTACGAGGTTTTGGAACCACTTATTTAACTGATGGAATTGAAAGCTTTTTTGAAGATAATAAGAGTGATACTAAAGGTGACAATGGGAATCAAAATATTAATGCAAATGATGGGAATCCGCTTGTGAATGAACATGGCTCTTTTTTATATCAAAATAAGAATGGCGAGGTTGAAATTGGATCTGAGAATATTCCAGGGACTCCAGGCTTTGCCCACGGCATTGATAAGTTAAAGGAGGGGACTGTTGGTAGTGTGCATACTCACCCAAATGCTGGAAGAAAAAGTGGTTCGGCTTATTTTGGCTCAGGAGTTGGTTCATTTGATCATGGTTTAGAGGCTAAGGAACGTTATTATAACGTAGCTATAAGTTCCACATCCATAATTTTTTTCAATAATAAAAAAGAGATAAAAGTGAATAGAGCTACTCTATTTAGAAAATGATGAAGGGGCTGTTTGCAATATTGGGTGTGATGATTGTGATTTCATGTGAGTCTACTATTGAGAGTAGCGGCAGTTATTTAAATAATTTTTCGTTTGATTCGAATGAAAGAATGGATACTTTGCTGAGGAAGAATTTCTATAAAATACATACACAGCTTAGTGAAAGTATTCTTGAAGGGGAAGAAATATATAGGCTAACAGTCTCCCCATCATTTGCTCCTCCCTTTGTAATAAAAGTGTCGCAACTATCACTTGATACATTATATGAGGTTCATTATAAATCTTTGAAGCAATTCGAACCTGATGGAGTACTGATATTGGGGGAAGATTTACGAA
>JAOUOM010000520.1 GCA_029880385.1 Cyclobacteriaceae bacterium
CTGATGACAGCCGATAAATACAGGTTTTTCAGGGTCAATTGTTTCATCATTTGCTTAGTTGATTTCTTCTTTTACACTTCCACACATGAGCATCCTATCCCCAAAGTAGGGATTTCTGATCTCTTTTGACACACTAAGCCAATAGCCTCCTGTGTTTTTTTCGGCCATCGGGCAATATTGACGGTACAAGGTAGCCTCATTGGCCTGGGTGGATCTGATGAGCTGGTAGACATTTTCTGAAAGCGTTTTAAAAGCCGAACGCTGCCCCTCAACGGTAGTGGAAGCCACGATGGTGGCCGCATCAGCATAAATCTTTACCAGTAATTCCTCCTGGCTTTTTCCGATTACCGTTTGGATGGATCTGGCAGACCCGGCTGCGGCCTTTATGTCCGTTGCGACAAGTGCCTCCTTAATGTCCAGATATGCGGTAAGTACTTTCCGGGCTGTCTCATTGCCGGTCTGGGCATAAAGCTGCTGTGCCAAAAGCACAACAAGGGTGAATACAATGGTTTTCAACATTTTCATACGAATAAAATTTAGTTTTCAATTAGTTTAATTCTTCTTCCACATTCCCGCACGTAAGCATTTGACTGCCAAAATAGGGATTTTCAATTTCCATACTGTCACTCAGCCAATATGCGCCCCGATTGGCATCTGCCATTGGACAAAACATGCGGTACGCACCCGTTTTTACCTGAAATTTTTTCAGTGAGTGGTATAACTGGTCACTCAGAGGAAGAAAGGCCCGGCGTGATTGGTCAAGCGGAGGGTGCCCGGCAAGATAAAGGGCTATTTCGGAAAGTATCTGAGCGTCCTCCTGCCATTCCGCTCCCGCCTTACCGGATATTGCGGAAGGGTCTACCTTTTTCAACACTGCCAGAAAGGCCGTTGACTGGATGCCTGCTGCCATGGCATCATCCTTTACCAATGCCTCTTTTACCTTTAGATATTCCTGATAGAGTGCTTTCAACTGTTGGGCAAATCCCTGGTTTGTTTCATACAGATCATTGGCAGGTGAAATGACGGGAAAGGAAACCTGATCCAGTCCCTGTGCCCGCTGGGTTTCGATCATTGTATAATTTTCACTTACGGGTATTTTCTTTTCTCCGGCCGGTTCCGTGGGCCGGTTCATCATACTGGTCCTGCCCTGCAGTTGTGCCGAGGCATCAATTTTAAATACCCCGTTTACGACTACCTCCTCCCCTTCCTGTAGTCCGTCAATCACCTGATACTGATCGCCTACTTCGGCCCCGATCCCGATTTCCCGAAATTCAAAAGTGGGGAGCTCTGTACCCGGCACCCTGACATAGACTACCGCCCGCTTTCCAGTCCATAAAATCGCAGTAGCGGGTACCAGCAGGGCTTCTGACTCGGAAACAGATCCGTTTATAATGCCTTTGGCAAACATTTCCGGTTTCAGCAATCCCTCATGATTGGGTACATCGATTCGGATTTTGGCCGTTCGTGACTGGGGATCAACCACGGGATCGATAAACGTGACAACGGATGTAAAGGATCTGCCCGGAACCGATGGCACCTCGTATTGGACAGGCACACCGGTCTGTATCCATGACAGGTCACTTTCATAGGCATCAAACTCAATCCACATGCGGGAGAGGTCGGCAATGACAAAAAGTTCCTCTCCTTCCATCACATGGGCCCCTTCGGTTACTTTTCGGGAAAGGATGGTACCCGATCGGTGGGCATAAATATCAAAATAAAAGGTAGGCTTGCCACTGGCCAGGATGGCATCAATCTGTGATTGGCTCAATTCCCATAATTTCAGTTTCTGTACAGCGGCTTCAAAATAGGCCGGATTGGTTTCCCTGAATTTGGCTGTTTCAAACAATTCACGTTGGGCTGTGACAAGCCCGGGTGAATAGAGGGTCGCCATTTTTTGGCCCTTTCGTATTTTTTGTCCGGTAAAATCGACAAACAGCTTTTCGATCCGCCCTGCAAAATGAGCCGTAACGATCGCATATTGCCGTTCGTCCGGGCGTACAATTCCCTGAAGGAAGATGGTCTTCCCTGTATTGCCACGTGTGACCTTGCGGGTCTGTATATTGGCCAGCTGCATGGCTGCTTCCGATAGCTGCAACTGACCGGGTGCCAGGTCGGCAGTTGTCATTTGCTGTACCGGCACCAGATCCATCCCGCATATCGGACACTGCCCGGGACTATCCTGCCGTATCTGCGGGTGCATGCTACACGTCCAGACCTGCGCGTCGGTCGCATGATCGTGGGTTGATTGCCCCTGTCCGTCTCCAGGTTTTAATATCCAGCCCAATATCAGTCCGATCAAAAGGACCAGGGTGCCGAATACCCATTTATTTGCTACTATATGTTTCATGGTAAAATTCATTTTTTGTGGCTCACCGGCCCGTTAAAAATTGGATTTCGTACAGGGAATCGCGGGCTTTCGTTTTGGCCTTTTCCAACTCCAGCCGGTAGGTTAGTTGTTTCCGTTTCCAGTCCAGTACATCATCGAAATCTGCTTCGCCTGTCGCGAACCCCGTTTGCTCAAGCCGCAACATTTTTTCGGCCAGATCGCTCAGTTGCTGGTTCAGTTCCATACCCCGGATGGCTTCCGAATACTCCTGAAGTACTTTTTCATACTGACTGGAC
>JAOUOM010000521.1 GCA_029880385.1 Cyclobacteriaceae bacterium
GTATAATACAGGTTTCAACCCTGCCCTGGCAGCATAAATAGCGGCTGTATATCCGGCAGGTCCCGACCCGATTATAAATACTTTTACACGTTCTGTACTCATGTTATTTTCAAATTTTCTAGATACAACAACGAAGCAACCAAATTGATTCAGTCATTTTTTCACAACGTGCAAAGATAGAAATTGAGCATTAACCAAGATAGGCTTTGAGCGTTTTACTGCGGGACAAATGTCGCAACCGCCGAATGGCTTTTTCTTTGATTTGCCTGACACGTTCACGGGTAAGGTCAAAGGATTCCCCGATTTCTTCCAGCGTCATGGCATTACCGCCATTCAATCCATAGTAATATTTAATAACGTCTGCCTCCCGCTTATTTAGCGTGCCCAACGCACGGGTAATTTCACGCTGAAGGCTTTCGATGAGCAATTTTTCATCCGGTTTGGTTTCATTACTATCTTCCAGTACATCAAGCAGTGAACTGTCTTCACCGGGAGCAAACGGCGCATCCACTGAAAGGTGCTTGCCTGAGTGGCTATAGGAATCCAGGATATCCGTTGTTTCGACATCTAAAAATTCAGCCAATTCCTGCGGGGAGGGTTCACGCTCAAATTTCTGTTCGAGTTCTGCAAAAGTTTTGGAAACGCGGTTGAGTATCCCCACCCGGTTGAGAGGCAGACGAACAATACGTGATTGTTCGGCCAGGGCCTGAAGGATCGACTGACGAATCCACCATACGGCATAGGAGATAAATTTAAAGCCGCGTGTCTCATCAAAACGCTGAGCTGCCTTGATCAGGCCGAGGTTCCCCTCATTGATCAGGTCGCCGAGTGTCAACCCCTGGTTTTGATATTGTTTGGCCACAGAAACAACAAAACGGAGATTCGCCTTTGTTAGTTTTTCTAACGCCAGTGAATCCCCGTCTTTTATTTTCTGAGCGAGGATAACCTCCTCTTCGGGGGTGATCAGATCAACCTTCCCGATTTCCTGCAGATACTTGTCCAGGGACTGATCTTCCCTGTTCGTAATCTGTTTAGTTATTTTTAGTTGTCTCATTTATAGTGATTGGTTAGGAGTCTGCTGCCATCCTACACTTCCCACATCACTATAAAATTAGTCAGCTTTGGAATCTTTCTCGGGTTTTGGTAACAAAACTTTTCGTGAAAGCCTGAATTTGCCGGTTTTTTTATCGACTTCTATCAATTTCACCTTAATTTCTTCGCCTACTTCCAGTATTTTCTCCACATTTTCTACTCTTTCCCACTTAATCTCGGAAATATGCAACAACCCGTCTTTTCCGGGCAGGAACTCGACGAATGCACCGAAAGGCATAATTGATTTCACTTTGCCCTCATAGATTTCACCTACTTCAGGTGTAGAAGCAATGCTTCGAACCCATTTTTCAGCCTTGTCCAGTACTTCTTTGTTTGCTGCGAAAATATTGACCAAGCCACCCTTGGTTGTTTCTTCGATCACGATCGTTGCACCGGTTTCTCGCTGGATTTCCTGCACTACTTTTCCGCCAGGCCCGATTACCGCACCGATCATTTCACGCTCGATCTCAATGGACACCAATCGGGGAGCAGTCGGTTTGAGTTCTTCTCTAGGTTCCGCAATTGTCTCGGTTATTTTGTCAAGGATGTGCATACGTCCTCTTTTTGCCTGATCCAAAGCCTCAGACAATACGTCAAAGGAAAGTCCGTCAACTTTGATGTCCATCTGACACGCTGTGATACCGTCACGCGTTCCGGTCACTTTAAAGTCCATATCACCCAGGTGGTCTTCATCCCCAAGAATATCAGACAATATTGCATACCTTTTTCCACCTTTTTCAGAAATCATCCCCATGGCGATACCCGAAACTGGCTTCTGCAATTTGATACCTGAATCCATGATGGCCATACATCCGGCACAAACGGTAGCCATGGAAGAAGATCCGTTAGATTCCAGGATATCCGAGACCACACGAATGGTATACGGGGAATCTGCTGGCAACATTGGTTTCAATGCACGCATGGCCAAATTACCGTGACCTACTTCCCTACGGCCCGGCCCTCTATTCGGCCTTACTTCGCCTGTCGAAAAGCCCGGGAAGTTATAATGAAGGATAAACTTGTTGTAGCCGGAGATCATAGCCCCGTCTATCATCTGCTCATCCAGTTTTGAACCCAGGGTAACAGAAGTAAGCGACTGGGTTTCGCCACGTGTAAACACGGCCGAACCATGAGCTGAAGGCAAATAATCCACTTCACACCAGATGGGCCTGATTTCGTCAAGTTGTCTGCTATCCAGTCGCTTGCGTGTATCGAGCACGTTATTACGTACTGCATCTTTCTGGACATCATGAAAATACTTATTGATCAGAAAGCTGTCATACGTATGATCTTCGGGCAGCGTGGCCACAAACGATTCCAATACGGCATCAAAGCCTGCTTTTCTCTTTTCTTTGTTTGCGATTCCCTGTCCGGCAATCTCATAACAGGGGGAATAACAGGCCTCTTTGATTTTTGTCTGCAGTTCCTCATCATTTTTTTCGTGGCAGTATTCCCGCTTAGTTTGGGCACCTACCTCAGCAGCCAGTTTGGACTGTGCCGCACATTGAAGTCGGATTTGTTCATGGGCAGCT
>JAOUOM010000522.1 GCA_029880385.1 Cyclobacteriaceae bacterium
ATAGCGATGGTGATGGCATTACAGATGCTTTGGAAGTGGGTTTGCAGGATGCAGACGGTGACGGACGTATTGACGACTTTGCAGATGCGGATGGGGATGGTTTGTCGGATATTGTCGACCAAAATAGCGGGGGGACCTCACCTGTACTTGCAAACTCCGATGGTACAGGCTTTGTCAACTACCTGGATGTTGATTCAGATGATGATGGAATTGTCGATAACATCGAGGGACAGCCATCACAATCATACGTTGCTCCCTTGGGAACGGATACCGATGGGGATGGTATTGATGATGCCTTTGATCCGGATCAGGGAGGTATAATCATTACGGTTAGTGATTTCGAACAGGATGGAATTCCTGATTATTTGGATTCGGATTCTGATAATGATGGTATTTTGGATCGTATTGAAGGTATGGATGCCAATAAAGATGGCATCGCCGACTATGTATTTACTGGGATTGATACAGATGGAGATGGACTGGATGATGGGTATGAAGTGACGGTTATTTCTCCATATGATCCTTTGGGAAGCAAAGCCGCAACTCAAAATACAGATGGACTTGATGACAGGGACTGGAGAGATACAGATGATGACGGAGACGGGATCAACACTATTGATGAAATTCTCAATTTGAATGGAAACCTGATTCCGGATTATATGGAATCGTTGTGTGTGCCAGGACAAATGGCTGTTGAAGTGACGGGTTATGCTCAGTTTGCAATTGACGATGTAGGGGGTACGGGTAATGACAATGCAGCATTGGGAAGCCCAGACAATAGTGCCGCAGCTATTGGCCGAAGTAAAGCTTTTGTTTTGAATTTTGATGAGGAAGTACCCGCTGGTGCTACCATCACGTTGTATTTGGGTGCCAAGACAGCAACGTGTAGTGCTTCCATAGAAACGTCACTCAATAATGTAGCCTATTCGGCTGTAGCTACCTATAGTGCACCCACGAAAATTGGTGCTCCCCCGGCAACATTTGAAGAAGTATCATTTGTTGCACTTACATCCATTAAATATGTACGGATAACCGTAAGTTCCATAGATATTGTTTATGTGGATGCCATAAAGTTTTTTTACTATGATTGTGCACAACCCGTTTTAGCATCGGACGATGAGGAAAGTGTTTTCAAGAATGAGACACGTACATTGTCAGTCATTGGAAATGATTTAGATTTAGTAGGTAATGGACTCTCTGTTTCCATTGTATCTGGCCCATCCAGTGGCGCGAAGGCTACGGTTAATCCTGACGGGACTATTGAGTATGAGGCATTTTTGGGTTATACCGGAATCGATTCATTTTCCTATCAGGTATGTAATACGAATGGAAGCTGCGATACAGGTACTGTAACCGTATCTGTATCTGCTTCAAGTTGTTTGGATTCTGAAATACCAATAATATTGCAGTCACAGGATACGATTTATGCTATTAGCTCTATTTCTTGTGAATTGAATGGGTCATCGGGAGCGGATTGCTCAAAATCACTTGGTGTACCTGATAACCTTGTGCCAACCCAAATGCAGGGAGACAAACCCAACGATCATACCATTCTAGATTTTGGTAGGCGTGTGAAAAATGGGTCGAAAATCAATGCCTATTTTTCTACATGGGATGCAGGGGCTGTAGTGAAAGTTCGTGTGTCAAATGACCTGGTTACCTGGACGGATTATGAAATTTTTACCCAGCCAGTTTTGGCCTTGTATAATTTTCCAGCACAATCATTTAATTCCTTCAAAGTATCAATACAACCAACCATTGACTTTCGATACATTCATTTTAGAACCGGTCATTTTACAGGTGCCAAGTTAAAACTTGATGGTGTCGAAGCGATATTTGATGGATACATCCAAACCGGTTGTGAACGTGTTACTGCATTGGATGATTCAGAATCAGTGTATAAAAATGAAACCCGTAACCTCTTGGTTCAGGGAAATGATGAAGATGCACTGGGTTTGGCATTAGTAACCACTATTGTTAGTCAGCCGGTAAATGGCGGAACTGCTGTAGTAAAAGGTGATGGCACAATCGATTATACGCCTTTAGTTGATTACATAGGTATTGATTCTTTTACATATCAGGTTTGTAACGAAAAAGGGAAGTGTGACAATGCAACTGTCAATTTGAATGTCTTGCCTTCTACATGTGTCAGTGGTGAGGTTCCCATTGTTGTACAGGGACTGGGTTCGCGCTATTCGGTGGGCTCCATTGAATGTGAATTAAATGGATCGGCCGCAGGAGTCTGTACAAATGCTCTTGGTGAGCCGGATAATTTAGAGACAGTTCAGATGCAGGGGGATAAACCAAATGACCATATTATTCTCGATTTTGGTCAGGAAATGAAATATGGTTCGGTAGTAAATGCCTATTTTGTTGGTTGGGATGTCGGTGCCATACTTAAGATACGCGTGTCAAATGACTTAGTATCATGGACGGATTATGTAATTTTTAATACGGTTCCGGTTCTTGCGACCTATTCTTTTCCTTCCTCTTCCTTTTCTTCATACAAGGCCTCGGTCACTCCAGATGTCAATTTTAGGTATGTAGAGATGAGACCGGGCCATAGCACTAATAAAAAATTAAAACTGGACGGAGTTGAAACCATTTATACT
>JAOUOM010000523.1 GCA_029880385.1 Cyclobacteriaceae bacterium
GGATCGACGAATTCGAAAGCGGGATCGACGGGACGGGCATCAAACCCGGATTCATCAAGATCAGCGTGAATGCCAGCGATCCCCTGTCGGAGGTGGACAGCAAAATCGTCCGTGCTGCCGCGCTTACCCACCTACAAACCGGCCTGACCATCGGTTCGCATACCGGCAAGGCGGAGGGATTGTATCCCCAGCTCGCTATCCTGAAAGAAGTCGGTGTATCGCCGGAGGCCTTTATCTGGATCCATGCGCAGAATGAAGACGATCCGTCGCATTACCTAAAGGCCGCCGAACTGGGCTGCTGGATCAGCCTGGACGGATTGGGTTGGGAAATGGAAAAGCATGTGGAAAAGCTCGTCTTTGCCAAAGAAAATGGCATCCTCGACCATATCTTGATCTCCCACGATGCAGGCTGGTACGATCCGGCGAAATCGGAACAGGCGATAGTCGGTTATACGGCCATTTTTACAGAGCTAATTCCAACACTAAAGAAAAAAGGCTTTTCGGAAGACGATATCCGAATGCTGCTAGCGGAGAATCCGGTGAGGGCGTTTGGGGTAGAGGAAAAAGGTTCAAGGTAATAGGTCATGGATTGTTATTCACAATCAGAGCCTCCTTGCAACCTTTCTCATATTACCTAATTCCTCTCCCCTAATACCTCAAAATATCCCCCAACCCCTGTTTGATTTGATCGAGTTCTACTTTGGTGATGTCGCCGAACTTGCTCATCAGCCGGTTTTTGGATACGGATCGGATGTGGAAGATTAATACCTCGGAAGCCTGTTTCAGGTTGTTGGAATTGCATGCTTTTCATATTTCCGCAAAGCCCGTCGCACCTCAAAAGCAATCATTCAATTTCACAACGCCCCCGGTAGGCAGCCATTGACCACCCACCTTAGTCGGTCAGCCTGCGGATCACCTCAGCGGCCATCGTCATCCCAAACATGGCAGGCATGTAGGAGATGGTTCCGTAGAAGGATTTCTTGTAGTTTGATCCGTCGGTATGCTGCAGGGCATGGCGGGGCTGCACTTCCTCCGAATAGACACACCGGATACCTTTGGTGACCCCTTTCCGTTTGAGCATTTTGCGAAGCTGCTGGGCAAATTTGCACTCCTTCGTCGTGCTGATGTCTGCCACTCGGATTTTGGAAGGGTCAAGCTTGCCGCCGGCTCCCATGGAGGAAATAAACGGGCACTTCATCCGTCGAAGGGTAAGGATCAGCGATAGCTTGGGAAGGATGCTGTCGATGCAGTCCAGCACAAAGTCGAACGCCTGTTCCTGCAGGAAGGCATGCATCACATCCGGCTCCATGAAATGGTCTACGACGGCTACTTCGAGTTCGGGGTTGATGTCGAGAAAGCGGTCGCGGAGCACGTAGGCCTTTGGCTGGCCCACGGTTGAGTCCAGTGCCTGGAGTTGCCGGTTTTTGTTGGTCGGGTCCACACGATCCCCGTCGATGATCGTGATTTTCCCCAATCCGGCCCTCACGAGTGTCTCCGCAGCATAGCTGCCCACGCCTCCCAGGCCCACAACCAACACATGTGACGCGTGGAGCCTGGCAAGGGCTTCCTTACCGATCAGGAGTTCCGTACGTTCCAGCCAATGGCTCATCGCTGAAAAAAGTTTTGAGCGTTTACGTTCATTTGGCGGCAAAGATCAGTCACTTCCATTGTTAAAATACCTGCCATTTTGAAATAAATGTCGTCAATCGACACATCGGGCATGCTGTCTGTTTCCAGAAACATACGGTTCAGGGGGATGGCCTCACACAGTTCCTGGTATTTTTTATCCGGCAACCCGGGCATCAGCGACAGGTAAAATCCCTGATCGATCAGCTGACGGGCGAGGATGCCGTGCCGCCCATATCCGTGGATGCACCAATGCCTGATATCCGGAAATTCCCGCTTCACCCGCACCAACTGGTCGAAGGCACGCACGCAATGGATGATCACCGGTTTGCCCGTTACCACGGCCAGCGGAAGCTGGCTTCTGAGGATCTCCATCTGGCGGTTCAGGGTTGGCCCCTTCAGGTTGTCCAGGCCGACTTCTCCCAGTGCCAGGCATTCGGGATCAGCAAGTCGCTCAACCAACGTATCGTGTTGCGCCGGGGCAATGGGCACTTCGATCCACCAGGGATGGTAGCCGATGGTAAAGTACTGATGCGGATGCCCCTTGCCGGGATGGACCGACACGATTTCCATCACGTCCGCCCGATCTGCATGCCGCATCCGGTGCGTATGGAAGTCGAGGTAGCGGTGTGGTTGAAAAATCGAATCGTGCATGGGGAATTTGTCCTCGGGTAAAGATAAAATCCATTTTGCATAGAAATCCGATGCACGTATCTTGCACGCTTTCTCAAAATACCCTCTGCATGTTTGATGGCCCTGATTTTCCCGGTTCGCTCGATGAACAGCAATTTGAAGCCTGGCTCGAAAAAGGCCGGGAGAGCCGCATCGGCTACCGCTACCTCCTGATCCTCTGGGAAGCCGTCGAGATGACCTACGTACCCGCCTATGCCACGACCCGCGATGAAATCAGCAAATATGCTCCATTTGGTCAGTCTACCGGTCGTGAATCGCTGATTGCGGCATACGATGTATTTTCCGAATCACG
>JAOUOM010000028.1 GCA_029880385.1 Cyclobacteriaceae bacterium
TCTGGAGTGGAAGGGGGAATACTGGCGTATGTTCCGGTTTAAGGAAGGCATGCAGTCGCATGATGTCCCGGCTTCCACGGCAGAGGTGTTTGATGCGGCCAGGGCATTCGCTGCTTTTTCAGAGGGGCTAAAAGATTTATCGGCAGATACCTTTTCCGAGAGTATTCCGGGTTTTCAGTCGATGAGCCTTCGCCTGAACCAATTAGAAAATGCCATCAGGGGTCAGCATGACCTCAAAAGGGAGTTGTCCGATGAGTTGGCATTTGTAGAAAAAGTATCGGGCAAATTCCTGGAACTGGAGGGGTTATGGCATTCGGGTCAATTGCCAACGAGGATCTGTCACAATGATACCAAATTTAACAATGTCCTGTTTGATAAAGAAAACCAGGCAAAATGTGTGGTAGATCTGGACACGGTGATGCCCGGTATTCTTCATTTTGACTTGGGGGATGGCCTTCGTACCACGGCCTCACTGGCTGCCGAAGACGAACCTGACCTGCGCAATGTGGTCATCGAGCGCGAAAGGAACGATGCCTATCTGGCCGGATACCTCGAAGGTTTTGGCGGGGAAATTACGTCGTTGGAACGGGAGTGGATGCCTGTGTCCGGTGCCTATATGGCGTTTATTATGGGCATCCGTTTTTTGGCTGACCATTTTAATGGGGATGTTTACTACAAAACAAAATTCAGGGGGCATAACCTGAACCGCTCACGATGCCAGCTGCATTTGACCGACCTGTTTTTGAGGCAGGCATTCGAATCCGGGACATAAAAAAAGGTTGCCGGAAAATCCCGGCAACCCGCCTATGATGGTAAATCAGTATTTATTTTTTCAGGTCTGTAAAATCAAAGGACTCAAGGAAACTGGTCGTGAACATGCCCGACTTGAACTTGGGATCATCCATTAATTTTAAATGAAATGGAATCGTTGTTTTGATACCTTCGATTACCATTTCACCAAGTGCCCGTTTCATTTTGATAATCGCTTCTTCGCGTGTTTGCGCCGTCACAATCAGTTTTGCGATCATCGAGTCATAATAGGGGGGGATGGTATAGCCTGCATACACATGGCTATCGACCCGTACGCCATGCCCACCGGGCAGGTGCAGATTGGTGATTTTACCGGGACTTGGACGGAAATCATTGGCAGGATCTTCTGCATTGATCCGGCATTCAATGGAATGAAGCTGTGGATAATAGTTTCTTCCTGAAATTTCAATACCGGCTGCTACCTTGATTTGTTCTTTTATCAGGTCAAAATCGGTAACCTCTTCCGTAATGGGGTGCTCGACCTGGATCCGGGTATTCATTTCCATAAAATAGAAATCGCCGTGCTTGTCTACCAGAAATTCGACAGTACCTGCACCTTCATATCCGATGGCTTCTGCCCCTTTAATTGCTGCCTGACCCATTTTTTCCCGTAGTTCCTGGGTAATAATGGGAGAAGGAGTCTCTTCCAGTAATTTCTGATGCCTTCGCTGGATGGAGCAGTCCCTTTCAGACAGGTGGCAGGCTCTGCCACGCTGGTCACCGACCACCTGTATTTCGATATGCCGGGGTTCTTCCACGAATTTCTCCAGGTAGAGACCCGCATTTCCAAAGGCAGCACCGGCTTCCTGACGGGCATCATCCCATCCTTTTTTAAATTCTTTTTCGGTACGTACCAGGCGCATCCCTTTTCCACCACCACCTGCCGTGGCTTTGAGCATGACCGGATAGCCCACTTCTTTGGCAAGGGTCAGGCCCTGCTCGATCGATTCCAGTAATCCATCGGATCCGGGAATGGTGGGCACACCTGCTTTTTTCATGGTTTCTTTTGCCGTGGCTTTATCGCCCATACGGTCGATCATTTCCGCGCTGGCACCGATAAATTTGATTCCGTATTCGTTACAGATTTTGGAAAACTCGGCATTTTCAGCCAGGAATCCATATCCCGGATGAATGGCATCAGCATTGGTGATTTCTGCGGCAGAAATGATGCGCTGTATATTCAGATAGGATTCTTTGCTTTGAGGGGGGCCAATGCATACTGCTTCGTCGGCAAATCTCACATGCAGGCTTTCACGGTCGGCTGTCGAATAGACGGCAACCGTTTTGATGCCCATCTCCTTGCAGGTTCGGATTACCCTGAGGGCAATCTCCCCGCGATTGGCAATTAATATTTTCTTAAACACGCTATTGAATCGGTTTTATGAAGGGTCAACTAAAAACAGAGGCTGGTCATATTCTACCGGGCTGGCATTGTCGACGAGTATTTTGATAATTGTGCCCGATACTTCTGATTCAATCTCGTTAAATAGTTTCATGGCTTCTACGATACATACGGTATCTCCCGGTTTTACCTTGTCACCTATGGCGACAAACGCAGGCGAGTCAGGATTGGGTGTAAGGTAAAAAGTGCCAATCATCGGCGATTTGATTTCCACGTATTTTTTACTGTCAGCCACGGGTGCAGGTGCAGGTACTGCTGCGGGTGCCGCAGGTGCCTGGGGAGCTGCTTGGGCAGCCGGCACAACAGGGGCGGGCGCAATGGCAGGAGCTGCCTGAAAGGTTGCTTCTGACGACCTTTTTACTTTTATTTTGAATTCTTCAGTTTCAATATTGACTTCTTCCAGTCCCGTGTTCGAAATGAAGTCGATGAGGTCTCTTATTTCTTTTGCTTTCATTGATTTTGGGGGTTTACTCGTAAGTATTGAAGGCTTGTAAAGGTACAGTATAAATTATTTTACCCGCTCTACGTAGGAGCCGGTTTTTGTGTCAATTTTGATTAATTGATCCTGGTCCACAAATAGAGGAACCTGTATGGTCACGCCCGTTTCGAGTTCGGCCGGTTTGGTGGTATTGGTTGCGGTATCGCCCTTTACACCCGGTTCGGTATAGACCACTTTTAACACCACATGCTGGGGTAGTTCGGCACCGAGGATTTTATCTTGTTCGGTATGAACCAATACTTCTACTTCTTCACCGTCTTTTAGGAACTGGGGCGCATCGATCAGTTTTTTATCAATTGGGAATTGTTCATACGATTCCATATCCATAAAATGATAGCCCAGGTCATCCTGGAAGAGGTACTGGTATTTCCTGCGTTCAATACGTGCGGTCGTTACCTTATGTCCGGCCGAAAACGTATTGTCTATGACACGGCCAGTGGTCAGGCTTTTGAGTTTGGTACGGACAAATGCCGGGCCCTTTCCTGGCTTTACATGTTGAAATTCAACAATCGTAAACAGGTCATGGTTAAACTCGATAACCAGACCATTTCTAAAATCAGCTGTTGTTGCCATGTGTTTTATTAATGGTTATCGCTTGCTTATTTGGGATCGTAGGCCCACTTGATGTAATTGGCACCCCAGGTAAACCCACCTCCGAATGCGGCCAGGATCAGGTTATCGCCTTTGCGAAGCTTCGATTCATAATCCCAGAGACACAGGGGAATGGTACCGGCGGTTGTGTTTCCGAATTTTTCAATATTCATCATCACTTTTTCGTCGCCCACATTCATACGTCGTGCAGTTGCATCAATGATGCGTTTATTTGCCTGATGGGGCACCAGCCATGCTATGTCATCACCTGTCAGGTTATTTTTTTCCATTACTTCTGCTGCCACATCTGCCATATTGGTTACGGCAAATTTGAATACGGCCGATCCTTCCTGGTAGGCAAAATGTTCGCGGTTGGTCACGGTTTCGATGGTTGCCGGGTGTCGGCTGCCACCTGCCTTCATGTGCAGATATGGTTCGCCGGATCCATCGGATTTCAGAATGGAGTCAATGACGCCATAACCTTCTTCAGATGGTTCTAATAAAACTGCGCCGGCCCCATCACCAAAAATAATGCAGGTCGTACGATCGGTATAGTCGACAATGGCCGACATTTTATCGGCACCGACAACCACTACTTTTTTGTGTGTACCGGATTCAATGAATTTGGAGCCTGTAGTCAAGGCATAAATAAACCCGCTGCAGGCAGCCCCAAGATCGTAGCCGAATGCATTTTTTGCTCCGATTTGGTTGGCGATGATATTGGCTGTGGCAGGGAATACCAAATCGGGCGTGACCGTGGCACAAATCAACATATCTATTTCTTCGGGGCGGGTATTGGTTTTCTCCAATAGTCCTTTAACTGCCTCTACGGCCATTACGGACGTGCCTTGATTATCTCCTTTGAGTATCCTTCGTTCCTTGATACCGGTTCGTGAGGTAATCCATTCATCATTGGTTTCCACCAGGGTTTCCAATTCATGATTTGTCAGGATGTATTCCGGTACATACCCATGTACGCCGGTAATAGCTGCTGTAATTTTTGACATAAGAAAATGTATATAACAAAATCAGCCTGCAGGTCAGGCTGATATTTATTGTTTTATTGCGGCTTAAAATTAAGCCAAAACTTCTTTTTCCATCATTACTTTACCTTTATAGTAAAGTTTGCCCTCGTGCCAGAAAGCCCTGTGTGGCAGATGTGCTTCGCCAGTAGTGGGGCAAATCACAAAATTTTTAGGGCTGGCTTTTACGTGTGTTCTTCTTTTATCCCTTCTTGTTTTGGATATTTTGCGCTTTGGATGAGCCATTTTCTTGCTATTTTATTATTTCTCTTTTAACTTTTTTAGTACTTCCCATCGCGGATCGGTTTCTTCTTCCGAACCGCTGTTTTCTTCTGGTGCGTCATTCCCTGATGTGTAGATCAGTTCGGGGCGCATGTCATCTGCCAAACTGGGATGAACCTTTTTCATGGGTATTTCCAGGCTGACAAATTCATGTATTAATTCGGCCAGTTGGATGGTGTGCCTGTCATGTTTGATGATAAATACATCATCACTCAGCTCTTCATCCTCTTCGCCAAATTTCATGATGACTTTTCGGTCTGAGTGAATAGGAAAATCAAATGGTTCCAGTGTCACGTCACACACCAGCCCGACAGACACGTCAAAGTGAAAGTCAAGCGTCATCATTGTCTCACTTTTTTCAATTTCAAGAAAGGCTTTTCCTTTCCCTTCCTCAATCAGGCTATCTGAAAAACAGCTGAAAAAACTGTCGGAAACCTCAAATTCAAACACATGGAGGCCATTGGCCATTCGTGCGATATTGATTTCATATTCCTTAAATTCTCTTCTGCCCATCAGGATGGCTTAATCAAAGAACCGCAAAGTTAGCGATAAACAATAATTAAACGCAAGTATTCCCTTTTCTTTACTGCGAAGAATCCGAAGATTTGTTGGAGGAAAGATCCAGGGCAAGAAAAATTGCATTGCGCATTGATGTGGCACTTGCCAGGTTTTTTCCTGCCAGGTTGAATGCCGTGCCATGGGCGGGAGAGGTTCGTATTACGGGCAAACCTGCCGTGAAATTGACGCCATCCCCTGCTGATATGTTTTTGAAAGGGATCAGCCCCTGATCGTGATACATGGCCAGAATCGCATCAAAATTGACATATTGACTGCTTCCGAAAAAACCATCGGCAGGAAAAGGGCCAAATACCAGATGTCCTTTGTTTTTAAAATCCTGGATTACAGGCTGGATAATGTCTACTTCTTCGGTTCCCAGCAAGCCGTTTTCACCTGCATGAGGATTTAGTCCCAATACAGCTATTTTGGGTTTTTTGATGTTGAAATCTGTCTGTAATGACTTGACCAGAAGGTTCAGTTTGGACGAAATGAGGTCTTTGTTGATTTTTTTGGAAATATCCCTGACCGGTATATGGCCTGTAACGACCCCAATACGCAATTCCTCAAAACACATCAGCATCAGGCTGTCCCTGGTTTGAAATGTATGGGCCAGAAATTCGGTGTGGCCCGGAAAATCAAACGATTCGTCTTTGGTCATTTCCTTGCTGATCGGACCGGTGACCAGTGCATTGATTTTGCCTTTTTGCAGGTCTGCGGTAGCTGCCAGTAGTGACAAGCGGGCAAATTTGCCAGCCGTGGGATGGGGTGTGCCGGGGGCAACCTCGTATTTTTCTTCCCAACAATTGATCACATTTATTTTTTTGTTATGAATACCATGGATGTCCCGGGCTTGATGAAAATTAAAATTCTGAAGATCTAGCTGTTTTCTGAAAAATGAAATTAACGAGCCATTGGCATAGATTACCGGCGTAAAATTGCGGTAAGTTCGCGGGTCTTCGAGTGCTTTAATGATCACTTCGGGTCCGATCCCGTTCAGATCGCCAATACTAATTCCGATTATTGGGTCGGATTTGGGTGAAGTGTTTTTTTCGCTCATCTAGTTTCGTTTATTTGGCTGAAAATTAATTGTTTTCCGAAATACACCGCAAAGTTGAAGAAAGTTAAACCTAAAAAATACCTGGGACAACATTTTCTGAATGATGAATCCATTGCTCTGAAAATTGTACAGTCATTTAAATCGCCCGTTTCGTCCCTGCTGGAAATAGGGCCGGGAATGGGTGTGCTTACCCGGCACCTGCTGGATACACCGGGGTTTTTGGCATTGGACGTGGATCAGGAGTCAATAGATTACCTTTCCGAGGCCTACCCGGCCCATCATGAAAAATTCCTTTTGGCAGATTTTCTCTCGACCGACCTGTCGCAATTTACGGCACCCCTTGGCGTGATTGGTAATTTTCCATACAATATTTCGTCACAAATATTTTTCCGGATACTGGAAGCAAGAAACCGGGTAAGCCAGGTCGTGTGTATGATACAGAAAGAAGTGGCCGACCGGATCGTCTCAACGGAAGGTAACAAGGTGTATGGGATACTCAGTGTGCTCCTGCAGGCGTATTTTGATATCGAATACCTTTTCACTGTCAAGCCGGGTGTTTTCATTCCCCCTCCCAAAGTAAACAGTGCCGTTATCCGCCTGACCCGAAATGCCACCTTTCAGCTGGATTGCGATGAAAAGTTATTTGTCAAAACCGTCAAAATGGGTTTTGGAAAAAGAAGGAAGACATTGCGCAACGCATTAAAAGACCTAGATTTGCCCGCTGACCTGACCCGGGATGACGTTTTTTCCAAGCGGGCCGAACAGCTTACTGTCAATGATTTTGTGCTACTAACCAAACAAATTTCTGCATGCCGGAAGTAATGGGCTTTGAATTGACCAAGGAATACCTGGAGAGGTTTGGCCAGGCATTGGATGCCCGTGATGATTCGTTTGTCACGCAATCGCTCCGCGGGGTCAAGGCAGCTGACATTACCACTTTATTGTTTGAGTTTTCTGCCGAAGAAAGCAAATATGTATTTGGGCTCCTCGACCCGGAAACCGATGCCGATATTCTGATCGAGTTGGATGAGGACATCCGCAAAGAATTTATGGGTGGATTTACGGCAGCTGAACTGGCACGTTATGTCGACGAAATGGAATCGGATGATGCGGCAGATGTGTTGCGCGACCTGCCCCTGAAAAAAAGGGAAGAAGTGATCGGCATGCTGACCAATGAGGAAAAAGAAGGCTATATCCTCGACTTGCTGCGCTACGATGAAGACGTGGCAGGTGGCCTGATGGCCAAAGAATACATCAAAGTAGATATCAACTGGAGTGTGTCCCAGTGTATAGAGGAAATAAGGAAACAGGCCGAAAAGGTTGAAAAAATCTACTCATTGTATGTGGTGGATGAGCAGGACAGGCTCATGGGCAGAGTGAGTTTGAAGAAGATTATCCTGTCGCAAAACAAAATGAAGATTGCGGATATCTACGATAGTGATTTGATCTCGGTCGAAACTTATGCGCAGGAAAAGGAAGTGGCAGATATCATGCAAAAATATGACCTGGAATCCATACCGGTAGTCAATACGCGTGGCAAACTGGTGGGTAGGATTACCGTGGATGATGTGCTGGATGTCATTACCGAAATGGCCGAGGAAGAACGTCAGATCATGTCGGGGATATCGGCCGATGTAGAGGAAGACGACAATGTATGGCGGCTGTCTAAAGCCCGTTTGCCATGGCTTATTATCGGGATGGTTGGTGGGTTAGTGGCCGCCCAGATTACCGACCTGTTTTCAGGCGATATCCGGGTCATTGCCGGGCTGGCCCTGTTTATCCCCTTGATTATGGCCACGGGAGGTAATGTAGGCATTCAATCCTCGTCCATTGTGGTGCAGAGCCTGGCCAATAAACATGCGTTTTCCGGAAGCCTGGCCAACCGTCTTATCAAAGTCTTGTTTGTGGCGATCGTAAATGGTGTGATATTGTCTGTTATGGTTTTTGGTGCCGTAATGTTGATTTTCAAAGACCAGAATATGGCATTGACAGTATCTGCGGCCTTGTTTTGTGTGGTATTGCTGGCTTCGTTTACCGGCACCATTACACCGATCGTATTGGATCGTTTCGGGATTAACCCCGCTTTGGCATCCGGGCCATTTATTACCACGGCCAATGACCTTCTTGGACTGGCCGTCTATTTTTCTATTGCACATCTATTGTATACCTTGTAAAGGGGAACATTTTCTTTGGCAGGCGAATCCTGAAATCGGGTGTTTCGTGAAGCAGGCGTATGACAAAAAGTGAGAAAAAGAATGAAAAAAATACTGATAGTAGACAAAATGCACACCTCCATTGTCGGGATGCTGGCGCAAATTGGTTATGAGGCAGACTACCGGCCCGATATACGTAAAGAGGAAATCCATCAGGTGATCCGTCACTATTCGGGACTGATTGTCCGTAGTAAAATAAGTGTAAACAAAGAACTCATTGCCCGGGCAGCCAACCTTCGGTTTATCGGTAGGGCAGGAGCAGGCGTAGACCAGGTAGACCTGGAGGCCCTTGCCGAATGGGGAATCCGGCTGATTAATGCACCCGAAGGAAATCGGGACGCACTGGCCGAACATACCATGGGGATGTTGCTCGCCTTGTTGAATAAGCTGCACCAGGCCGACCGTGAAGTAAGAGGGATGAAGTGGGATCGGGAAGGAAACCGCGGGTACGAATTAATGGGAAAAACGGTCGGGATATTCGGCTATGGTTTTATGGGTGCGGCTTTTGCCCGGCGATTGTCGGGATTTGGTTGTAAAATTCTGGCTTTTGATAAATTCAAAACCGATTTTACCCAAGACAAGGTAGAAGAGTGCCCGCTGGATGTTTTCAAAAAAGAAGTACAGATACTTAGTCTTCATGTACCGCTTACGCCAGAGACGCGGGGGTATTTCGATTATGCGTTTCTGTCTTCATTCCCCAACCTGATGTTTTTGATCAATACGGCACGGGGTGAAATTTTGCCTTTGAAAGACCTGAACCGGCTGTTGGATGAAAAGAAAATTATCGGAGCCTGTCTGGATGTATTGGAAAATGAAAAAATAAACCAGCTGGCAGGCACGGAAAAAGAACAGTTCGATCGTTTGATAAAACGAAAAGAAGTTATTTTTTCACCACATGTCGGAGGGTGGACGTTCGAATCCTATGAAAAAATCAATGAGGTATTGGTAGAGAAGATTGCCGGCTTGGGGATTTAAATCAGAGGATTTTATATATTTGCTTGAACGATGGATGGAAACGGCTTTTACAGGGCCGTTCTTTTTTGTTTTAGGGAAATACGGGTTTGCCTTAGCTCCGGATCCCGGCATCTGGCCTTGTAGTAGGCTATGTGCTCCCATTTGTTACACCACGTTTTAATTACCAGAAATAAACACCTACATATAATGGCGGTAAATTATTATACAAAGGAAGGTTTGCAAAAACTCAAGGATGAGTTGAATGAATTGAAAACCAAAGGACGTACGGACATTGCCAAGCAAATAGCGGAAGCACGTGACAAAGGTGACCTGAGTGAAAATGCCGAGTACGATGCGGCAAAGGATGCCCAGGGCTTGCTCGAACTGAAAATCTCAAAGCTGGAAACAGTCGTGGGAAATGCCCGTGAGATTGATGAATCGACCATTGATACTTCCAAAGTTTCCATCCTTGCCACTGTCAGGATCAAAAACCTGAAAAATGGTATGGAAGTAAAATAC
>JAOUOM010000524.1 GCA_029880385.1 Cyclobacteriaceae bacterium
TGGTAATCGAAAACCCTGGTCAAAAATTTATGTCCACGTTTGTCGGAAACCAGGAAGCCACCTGTGTTGCCATCGGCCCGGGGATCGGAACGGGTCAAGATGTATCCCGTGCTTTCGAATCTTTCTTACAAAACCTACAGCCGACTACCCGTCTGATACTGGATGCCGATGCCCTTAATCTTTTGGCACAAAAGAAAACACTGCTGACACAATTGCCGCCGGGAACCATCCTCACACCACATCCGGGGGAGTTCGAACGGCTGGTCGGCAGCTGGGATGATGACTATTCAAAACTGGAAAAACTCCGCTCCTTGTGTTCACACTATCGACTGAATGTAGTCCTCAAGGGAGCCTTTTCAGCCATTTGTGATCCAGCCGGCCAGGTGGTTTTCAATACGACCGGAAATCCGGGAATGGCCACCGGTGGAAGTGGTGATGTATTATTGGGGATAGTCGCAGGATGGCTAGCCCAGGGAATGGCACCTGCCGATGCCCTACGCCTGGGCGTGTATGTGCATGGTTTGGCTGGTGATCGAATGGCACAAACAAAGGGTCAGGAAAGCCTGCTTGCCTCTGACCTTATTGAAGGCCTGCCGGCAGCCATCCAGTCACTCAAGCCTGTTAATGGTTAGCAGCCGGATCTGCGCAACCCGCAAATGCGGCTATTCGTATTTTTGTTCAAAACCGGAAGCAGACGAGGTAGTTGAAAGGCTGCCTCAAGGAAAAAGCCGGTAATTTACCATCTGAAAACAGACAGGGAAATGCCAGTCATTTGCTGGCCATACAGGCTGAAGAAAAAATGAAAACACACGAACAACGTAAAGTAGCCCTCGTACTTTCGAGTGGCGGGGCACGTGGATTGGCACACATTGGTGTCATTGAAGGATTGGAAGCACACGGATATGCGATAAATTCGATAGCCGGCTCATCAATTGGTGCACTGGTGGGTGCTTTTTATGCCTGCGGCCAATTGGACACATACAAAAACTGGGTCATCGGCCTGGATCGAATGGATGTATTCAAATTAATTGATTTCACGTTTAGTGTGCAGGGTTTCATCAGGGGTGAAAAAATATTTAAAACCCTGGAAGCCGTGATCCCGGATTGCAATATTGAAGACATGAACATCCCATTCCGGGCCATTGCCACCGATTTGAACAATAAAAAAGAAGTAGTCGTGGACAAAGGGAGTATGTACGGTGCCATCAAGGCTTCTGTTGCCATCCCCATGGTCATACGTCCGGTGGAACATAGTGGGCGACAACTAATCGATGGTGCCGTAATCAATCCCGTTCCCGTAGACCGTGTGCCCCGTACACCGGGTGATTGGTTAGTCGTGTCCAATGTCAATGCGCCCATTCCATACGTGCCTCCCGGGGACAATTCAAACAAATGGAAAAAAGAGCGAGACAACTATTTATCCAAACTAAATGCGTTCCGTCTCAAATGGGGAAAACTATTGCCCGGGACTTCTACTACCAATGAAAAACTTGGCTATTTTGAAGTGATGAGCCGCTCAATCGATTTGATGCAGGATCGGATGACTGAGTTGATGCTACAGCATTATACGCCCGACCTGCGAATCGACCTGTCGAGGGATGCTGGACAGACATTTGAATTTTACAAGGCAGCAGAGCTGATTGATGCCGGACGAAAGGCATTGGAAAAAGCCATGGCCAATCACCTGTCCCCTACCTTAGTTTAGGTGGTATTCCGGCCTGGCCGATTCAAATTGGAGTATTTCCAACAGGGCATCGATCAGGTTTGTATTGGGCTGGAAAGGCACCATACTCCGATAGCGTCCCTGTAGTATTTTCGATTCATCCATTTCAAACAAAATATACCCCGACCTGACCTTACGTCCGGGATCAAAGAGTGCTATTTCCATGATGGACTTGTCCAGGCCATCGTGGTATTTGCAGTTGATTTTCCAGAAAAGCGGAGGGTTTTTACTACATATTTCATTCAGCAGGTTGATCATGGTAATTTCATCCATAGCCAAAAAATTTAAATATTCTTTAAATATACCGACATTTGGATTATGAAGACCAAAGAAGAAATTGTACAAAACTGGCTACCCCGCTATACAGGCATGCCTTTGGAAGATTTTGGAAGCTATGTTCTTCTCACTAATTTCAAAAATTATGTAGATTGTTTTGCCGCATGGCATGGGGTAGAAATCGTGGGGGAAGACAAACCCATGCAATGCGCCACAGCCGACGGGATTACCATCATAAATTTTGGAATGGGCTCAGCCAATGCAGCCACCGTCATGGATCTGCTCTCGGCCATTGACCCAAAAGCCACTTTGTTTTTGGGCAAATGTGGCGGGTTGAAAAAGAAAAACAACGTTGGAGACCTCATCCTGCCCATTGCAGCCATCCGGGGCGAAGGGACATCCAATGACTACCTGCCTCCCGAAGTTCCCGCTTTACCTGCTTTTTCTTTGCAAAAAGCCATTTCGACCACCATCAGAGAATATTCCCGCGATTATTGGACAGGCACAGTCTATACCACCAACCGACGCGTTTGGGAACATGATGATGAGTTTAAAGACTATCTGCGTGAATTACGGGCAATGGCCATCGACATGGAAACGGCAACT
>JAOUOM010000029.1 GCA_029880385.1 Cyclobacteriaceae bacterium
CTGGCATTCCATCTCTTACTTCCCGTTATCTTTTTGGCTTTTATGATAAAGAACCCCTCGATCTGACAGGTAGTTCAGGATGTAGTGAAAGCATTCTTCCTTTTGCCCAATGTGTTCCGGAGGAAATACGCCTTTTTCAGTAAAAATCCCATCCCGGAACATGTTGGCGATTGCCGTGGCCGTATAGCCGGTAGTCCGGGCCATAGATGACGTGTTCGTTTTGGGATCATATTCATCATAAAGGTCGTAGCAAATTACGGTTTCTATTCCTGTTTGCCGGTCCGTTCCCTCTACCGTAACCCGCATAACCGTCCGTTCGGCTTCGTGTGTTCCCAATTTCCATTCAGTAAATAATAGCTGGGAAGTGAAGTCCAGCGGACGTATCAGGGCACCCTGGATTGAAATCGGCTCCTGTGAAAAAAAGCCCACGGCCTGTAAGGCTTTGATCCATCCGATATGGCCGGGATAGCGCAAGGTTTTTTCTTTCATATCCGGAATGTGGGGCATGGTGAAGAGTAAAGATCTGAGGCCGTCGGTATTAAAGGCTTCCAGTGTACCTACACCCTCAAATTCGACCAACTCGGCATCACTCAGGGCCGGGCGGGTCACGATGACACCATTTTCGACATATCGAGCCGGCCGGGTGTATTCTTCGATCACATCGATGGGTGAGAAAGGGGCTTTGTATTCAAAGGGCCATTTTCGATGCAGGGGCAATCCCCCAACCAGGCATTCAAAGGAGCGAACGTCCAGGGTGGTGTTATGATAACCCAGGATAAGGTTGTCCATGCCGGGAGCTACACCACAATCTATCAGAATGGTCACGCCCTTTTCACGGGCAAGGGAGTCAAGTTCAAGTCCGTTTTCAGGGAAAAAGGAAATATCCACCACATTTTTCCCAGCTTCTATCAATTGTTTGAGAGTGGCAAAACCAAGGTATCCGGGAACAGCACAAACTACCAAGGAAAAGGGTTTTATGGTATTTTGTAAATCTTCAGCATTTCTGACATCCAAAACCACGGTCTGGATTGCCGGGTTTTCTTTGGCCAGGGAGGCCAGTTGCTGACCGGAAAAGTCGGCGCATGTGACATGAAAGGAGGTAGCCAGGTCAAGGGCCATTGCCCGTCCAACCATTCCGGCACCGATTACCAAAACAGGCGTCATATTCATCGTATAAACCTTAATGTTGTTAAAATTATTGAAAAAGCAGAAGGGCTGACCTTGCGGCGACCGGGGTTTTTCCTCCCGCCACCTGACGGAAACCCCGCAAATTCAGGGTGCCCGACTCTCCGGCAACCGTCCACTTACCGGCAGGTACGTCTACAACCTGATCCGTTTGGCTGCCATTGTAATAGATCAGGATCGTTTGCCACGAATCCCCAACGGCCGATCCGTCCAGATTCATCGCAAGGACTAGCTCATGGTTAGTTTCAGGAAATGTAAGGTATTGCCGTACCTTTTCGGCTGAATTGAGTCGAAAGGCCGGATGCTCTTTTCGTAGCCGGATCAAGTGTTGGTAGTAAGTGAAGACGTCCTTGTAGCGTCCTTTCATTTCCCATTTAATACTGTTGATGGAGTCCGGGCTTTCGAAGGAATTATGCACCCCGTTTTTTGAGCGAAGGAAATCCACTCCACCATGCAAAAAAGGCACCCCTTGTGATGTCATGACGAGTGTATTAGCGAGCTTGTGCATTTCGATGAGTTCAGGTTCACCGGCTTCGGGGTTTGAGGCCTTAAGTTTGTCCCAGAGCGTCATGTCGTCGTGGCAGGAAACGTAGCTCATCATTTGCCAGGGTTCCCTGGCCCACGCTTTATCCGTATAATTGACACCCGCAAAATCGATCTGAGGATGAGCGATAGCTCCTGCCAGTCCAAATTTGACACTTTCCTTTGTTCCTTTTTTGCCGGACACAAACCCTTTGTCTTCTTTGTCAGACCAATGCCCTTTCAGTCCGTCACGGAATTCATCGCTAAAGACGGCAATTGCATCCAGTTGCGATGTGTTTGCTTTGATCGCCCTCAAACTATCAGGCAAAGGGCTTGATGAGGCAGTCCACCCTTCCCCATAGACAAAGGCAGCCGGATTAAGGGCTTTTATTTCTTTGGTGAGCTGGTTCATGGTCTCGATATCATGAATACCCATTAGATCTACCCGAAAGCCGTCGATGTGATATTCTTCCAACCAGTATTTCATCGATTCGGTCATGAATTTTCGCATCATGGGTCGCTCAGATGCCGTTTCATTGCCGCAGGCAGATGCATCAGAAAAACTTCCGTCTTCCCTTTGCCGGTAATAGTAGCCGGGTACCAGTTGGTTGAAAGACGATTCCTCGGTGAATCCCGTATGGTTATACACGACATCCAAAATGACGCCTATGCCATTTTGATGGAGGGTTGCCACCATTTTTTTGAACTCCAGGATTCGACTGAATGGATTTGAAGGATCAGTGGAATACGAACCTTCCGGCACATTGTAATTGAGCGGGTCGTAGCCCCAGTTGTATATATTCTTCTCAAGTTTTGCCTCATCTATGGATCTGAAATCAAAGGAGGGGATCAGGTGGACGTGGGTGATGCCCAGTTCTTTCATATGTGACAAACCCGTATATTCACCATGGGGTGATTGGGTTCCCATTTCCGTAAACCCCAGGAATTTCCCTTTGTTTGTAATGCCAGATGCAGGATTCATCGACAAGTCACGGACATGTAATTCATAGATGATCATGTCTGTATAGGCTTTTACCTCTGGACCCCTATCCTGATCCCACAAGTCGGGATCAGCCATGGAAGGGATGCCCACATAAGCTCGACGACCGTTGACACCTACCATTTTCACATAGGGGTCAACAACCTCCATATTCCATTTGTCTTCGAATTTTGCCTGTAGTGTATAATATGTTCCGGTTATGTCATTTGCCTCAAACAACCATACGCCATTATCGGTTTTAGTCATAGACTCACTTCCAAGGGGATTATCTCCATCCGCAGCGGAATAAAAATTTATTTTCATATCATTTGCAAGTGGTGACCAAACCCTCAGGCTCCATGTCCCATTGTGAAAAGTTAAGCCTAAATCACTGCCTGAATAAGTTGTATAGTCATCATAATCAATGATTTTGGAATTTTTGGGGATGCAACTCATCAGCAGGAGAAGAAATAATGAAATTTTAAACTTTATTACAAACCTTATCATTTGTTATATCATTAGGGGTGTAAGCAAATAATTCTAAAAAACACTTTTAAATACCGTTAAAAGTACTACATTTATACTCACATTAAGGATCGGTAAAAAATAATATCAACCAAAAACATTAATATCCATGACAAACCAAAAACCAGAAGAGCAATGGGAGCCGATCCCAGGGTTTAAAAATTACCAGATATCCAATCGGGGTAAAATACGGAGCATCACGCGAAAAGTATGGCATAAGGGTAGTAACACGCACATGAACCTGAAAGGCAAAATGATGAAACAGCGCTGGAACAAGGCGTGTAAGTGTTATTTCCTTGACCTGATTGATGATGAAGGAAAACGAAGAACAGTATATCCCCACAAGGAGGTTGCGAAAGCATTTGTGCCTAACGACAATGCTAGCGAATTGAAAATGATCATTCACATCGATAACAACCCACGAAACAATCAGGCAGACAACCTGCAGTGGATGACACCTTCTGAACACATGAAGTGGCAGTTTGATGTAGGAAACAAGAATAATTTCAAGGTTTGGAAGACCCGAAAGAAACTGTATAAAAATGGTTTCAAACCAACAACAGTACTTCCGGGCAGGCCAAAGAAGAATAAAGCAAAAGAGGAAGCATAAAAAAGGGGAATAACCCCTTTTTTTTGTGCCGCGCTTTTTTTAGTGGGGATCCGGAGACAAACAGGGATAACACCACGTAGATGTGATGCAGCGAAGCTTGCATGCCCATAAAAAAAGCACAACGGATGAGGTTGTGCTTTCGTACGATTAACTCGTTTGTTTTTTAATCCTGAACGGCTTCTATGTGAACGTAGGATCTGTTTTGTCTTCCTTTCTGAAACTTCACGATACCATTGGTAAGGGCAAACAACGTGTGATCCCTTCCAATTCCCACATTGGTACCGGGATGATGCTTGGTTCCCCTTTGTCTTACGATGATGTTGCCGGCGATGGCCGACTGTCCGCCAAATATTTTAACGCCAAGTCGTTTACTTTCCGACTCGCGTCCGTTTTTGGAACTACCTACACCTTTCTTATGAGCCATGGCTTTTTATTATTTAATATCTTCAATTAATACCTTGGTAAACTGCTGTCTGTGTCCGTTTTTGACACGGTAGCCTTTCCTTCTTTTTTTCTTAAAAACGATTACCTTATCGCCTTTGACATGTTCTAGTACTTTGCCGGATACTTTAGAACCCTTTATGCTGGGGGTACCTACCTTTACCTTCCCGTCATTATCTACCAAAAGAACATTTTCAAAATCAATTGCGCTCCCAGCCTCAGCTTCCATCAGGGGGGCGTAAATGAATTTATCTTTTTCTACTTTGTATTGCTTTCCAGCAATGTCTACGATCGCGTACATATATTATGATGTAATAAAGTCTTTCTCAAAAAAGGACTGCAAAGATATACTTTAACTTTTTATATTCAAACAAAATACGAAGAGATAACGCTATTTGACTGTGGATAATTATTTTTCGTTTTTTTTTAATCTTTTCATACCCTCATTTACGGGAGTATTCGATAAAGTTTAATTTGAAATATGCATCGTAAGTATTTGTATAACAGCAAACTAAACTAGTTATCCACAGGGTGTTGATAACTATATGAAGGGCAGGACAAGCCCTTGACATTTAATCCGGATTTCGACACATTTGTATGCTCAGTCGAGAAAAATAAACCACTTTTCATTACGTTGGATTTCCTTTTGTTGCGATAAGTCACTCAAATCCAGCGATAAAATTTGCAACTGCACACATTAACTGCGTACGTGCCATTTATGTACGTGCCGGTTGTTTAAATGTGTTCAGGAAAGGGAGTTATTTATATTTAAACAACGATGAAAGAAAATGAATAGTCAGAAGATAAGCAATGTAGAGGAGCCTATTTTAAAAGAGAACAAAGACCGCTTTGTTTTGTTTCCGATTACTCATGATGATATCTGGCAGTTTTATAAAAGGGCAGAGGCCAGCTTTTGGACTGCAGAAGAGATAGACCTAAGCCAGGACCTGAAAGACTGGGAAAATATGAGTGATGGTGAAAAGCATTTCATCAAACACGTATTGGCATTTTTCGCTGCCAGTGATGGTATTGTAAATGAAAACCTGGCTGAACATTTTATATCGGAAGTTCAGTATACCGAGGCCAAGTTTTTTTATGGTTTTCAGATTACGATCGAAAATATACATTCCGAAACCTATTCATTGCTAATCGATACCTATGTAAAGGATCCGAAAGAAAAAGACGGGTTATTTCACGCAATGGATACACTGGAATGTGTGAACAAAAAGGCAGCATGGGCACTGCGGTGGATAGATAAAGGAAATTTTCAGGAAAGGTTGATTGCCTTTGCTGCTGTCGAAGGAATCTTTTTTTCCGGAAGCTTTTGCTCCATTTTCTGGTTGAAAAAAAGAGGACTTATGCCGGGCCTCAGTTTTTCAAACGAACTAATCTCACGGGATGAAGGTTTGCACTGTGATTTTGCCTGTTTGCTTTATAATAATCACGTAGTAAATAAGCTGTCAGTGGAAACTGTCCAGGAAATTATCCGGGATGCGGTCACCATTGAAAAAGAATTTGTGACTGATGCAATACCTGTGAAATTAATTGGTATGAATGCGGAACTAATGTGCCAGTACATTGAGTTTGTAGCTGACCGCTTGTTGGTAGAGCTTCATTGTCCCAAAATATACAATGCCACTAATCCGTTTGATTTTATGGAAATGATCTCGCTGCAGGGAAAGACCAATTTCTTCGAAAAACGTGTGGGGGAATATCAAAAAGCTGGCGTATTGAACCAAGAAAAAGAAAAGTCAAAGTTTAGACTAGATGAAGATTTTTAATAGCTAATTAACACCGAAACCCTAAATCGCCTTTCAAAATGTTAGTAATCAAAAGAGACGGACGCAGAGAATCCGTAAAGTTTGACAAAATCACAGCCCGCATAGAAAAACTATGTGAAGGATTAAATCAGGATTATGTGAAGCCGGTAGAGATCGCCAAAAAAGTGATCGATGGCTTGTATGACGGTGTCACAACGATCGAATTGGACAACCTCGCTGCCGAAGTGGCGGCTACCATGACGACCCGACATCCTGATTTTGCAAAGCTGGCAGCCCGTATCTCGGTTTCAAACCTGCATAAGGTTACCTCCGAGTCCTTTTCAAATACCATGAAGAGGCTCTACTCGTACATTAACCCCAAAACAGGTGAAAATGCGGCGTTGATTTCTACGGAGACATATCGGGTCATAAAGGCCAATGCCAAACGTCTCGACGAAGCGGTAGATTATAGTAGAGACTACAATTACGATTATTTTGGGTTTAAAACACTGGAACGCTCCTATCTGATCAAACTGGAAGGCAAAGTAGTGGAGCGTCCACAGCATTTATTGATGCGGGTATCGGTAGGCATCCATGGTGAGGATATAGACTCTGCAATCCAAACCTACAACCTGATGTCTGAAAAGTGGTTTACACACGCCACCCCCACTTTATTTAACGCAGGAACACCCAAGCCCCAGTTATCATCCTGCTTTTTGCTAACCATGCAAGATGACAGCATTGACGGGATTTATGACACATTGAAGCAGTGTGCGAAAATATCACAGTCTGCAGGTGGGATTGGCTTGAGCATTCATAATGTACGGGCCACAGGGGCCTATATTAAGGGAACCAACGGTACCTCAAACGGAATTGTCCCCATGTTACGAAATTTTGACATGACGGCTCGTTATGTCGATCAGGGGGGAGGAAAAAGAAAAGGCAGCTTCGCGATTTATCTGGAGCCATGGCATGCCGATATTTTCGACTTTCTCCAACTGAAGAAAAATCACGGAAAGGATGAATTGAGGGCGAGGGATCTGTTTTATGCCCTATGGATTCCCGACCTGTTTATGAAACGCGTTGAGTCAAATGGCGACTGGTCCTTGTTTAGTCCGGACGAAGCTCCCGGTCTTTTCGAATCCTATGGTGATGATTTTGAAAAACTATATGAGAAATTCGAAAGCGAAGGGAAGGCCCGAAGGGTAGTTAAAGCACAGGATCTTTGGTTTGAAATTCTGGAATCCCAGATAGAAACGGGTACACCATATATCCTCTATAAGGATCATGCCAACCGAAAGTCGAACCAGAAAAACCTGGGTACCATCCGTTCAAGCAATTTGTGTACGGAAATCATGGAATATACATCCAAGGACGAAGTAGCAGTCTGCAACCTGGCATCCCTGGCTTTGTCCAAGTTTGTGACACCAGAAAAGAAATTCGATTTCCAGAAACTTTATGAAATCTCAAAAGTAGTTACCCGAAACCTCAACAAGGTGATCGATGTAAATTACTATCCGATACCCGAGGCTGAACGATCAAACCTGAGGCACCGTCCCATAGGTATTGGTGTTCAGGGTTTGGCCGATACGTTTGCTTTGATGCGTTTTCCTTTTGAATCAGAGGAAGCCAGAAAGCTGAACAAGGAGATATTTGAGACCATTTATTACGCTGCTATGGAAACATCCATGGAGCTGGCTATTGAAGAAGGACCATACGAGACATTCAAAGGATCTCCTGTCTCCAAAGGCATCTTTCAATTCGATATGTGGGGTGTAACTCCGGATAGCGGCCGGTGGGACTGGTATGCCCTGAAGCAAAAAGTACGCAAACACGGTGTGCGGAACTCGCTTTTGCTTGCACCCATGCCTACAGCGTCGACATCACAGATATTGGGGAATAATGAATGTTTTGAACCATTTACCTCTAACCTCTACGTCCGAAGGGTACTGTCCGGTGAGTTTATTGTAGCGAATAAATACATGATGCATGATCTCATTGAATTGGGATTGTGGGACGACCGGATGATGAACCGGATCAAGTCGGAGAACGGATCCATTCAAAATATCCCCGAAATACCTCAGCATATCAAAGATATGTATAAGACGGTGTGGGAAATTTCACAAAAGACCGTTATCGATATGTCGGCCGACAGGGGTGCCTTTATCTGCCAGAGCCAGAGCCTTAATATACATATGAAGGATGCGAATTTCGGAAAAATGACGTCTATGCATTTTTATGCCTGGAACAAAGGGCTTAAGACCGGAATGTATTATTTGCGAACCAAAGCAGCGACGGATGCGATAAAATTCACCGTTGAGAAGGAAAAAACAGTGAAGCCGGAAAAAGCGGCTACCGTGACAGCCGAAGAGCTGAAAATGTATAATCAGCAAGCCATGCAATGTTCACTCGATGATCCGGAAGGCTGCGAGATGTGCAGTGGTTGATAGCGAATAATTATTTGTTTGTATATAGTATAAAGCCCTGCGAGAGCAGGGCTTTTTTATTGGGTTACCTTTTTGTCTTTTTTTGAATGATGGAAGAGTTGAAGCGACTGAAAAACCAAAAAGAGCACATAACCATAATAGATTACCGTATTTTCTGGATCGAGCCATCCAAAATAAACAAACATCATATAGGTAAATACGGTAAAAACTACCGCAACACTTACAATCCCAAATACAGACCCTTTCCTTCGGTTAAATGCAGCCTGTGTGAAAATCATAAATGCGTAAAAAAAGGCAATCACCAGAAAAATGAAAAATGGAAGGATGAGCTGTGTGAAAAATAGTATTGGGGTCAGAATGGTCAACAATGAGAACACCAAAGCAGCCAGCCCGATGACGTTAACAGCCCATTTTTTGGTTTCTTCAGGATATAGGGAAAACAGATATTTTGCAAAAAAATAGGGACTGACAAATAATGTCAGGTACTCAAGATGTACTGCCAGTTTCCATGGAATGCCCGGAATGAATGCATGTAAGACATAGAGACCGGTGCCAATGATCCGGTAGCTATAAGCAAAGCAAAAGAGTGAAAAATAAAGGGAGGCAGCTCCCAGTGAAAAGTACACATAGCGAAAGAGGAAAAATAAAGCCAAAAACAAGAAAAACAGGGTGAGGGAAATGTCGTAAAAACGTTGAAGGTTGTAAATTTCAAGTATTTGCTGCTTTTCTCCGAGTAAAATGGGTTCCATCGCCCCACCCTTGCTATGGTCAAAATTTGCAATTTGCAAAACCAGGTCTAACGATCCGGAAATATCATCCAGCAGAAATGTGCCGGGCAACCATTGAGGGGAGTAGTCTTCTCTTTTTTCTGCGACACCTCCATTTTCCGCAACTATTTTCCCATTTACATATAAGCGATAGGCACAGTAGGTATCCTGCATCAATAATGCGTAGGATCGGGCATCAGCAGGCAATACTACTTTTAGTCGGTAGGTAGCGAACCCTATATTTGATAATGTGTCATTTCCGATGACCTGATCGTTCCACAAGGAGGGGAACTCACAATATTCTTTTCTTGAAAGCATGATTTCATCGGGGGCCAGCAATTGTCCCCAATAAAATTCCCATTTCCCATTCAGCTCAACCGGTGTTTCAAAATTATTCATACGCAGGTCATAAACACCGTTTACAATCCGTGCATGGGAAAAACCAGAAATACAAACCAGCAAACCTATTACTACAAGTTTCCTGTTCAAACTATACTATTTACAAACAATCAAAAATACGTCAACAAGACCGTATTGTTTTTGGCTTCGTGCAATAAGCGATCTCGTTGTATCGGGACTACTCCCGGGTATTCACATACAATACCTCCCCCTAAGTTGGCCAATTCTGCTGAGAAAGACAATGGCAGGTCAAGTGCAATTGCC